>NZ_JASAUS010000051.1:0-57004 GCF_029953005.1 Bradyrhizobium sp. Mp27
CGTCAACGCATACAACGACAGAGCCGAGCCCTTCGTCTGGACCAAGAAAAAGGTCCGTCAACGCCGTTTCAAAGGCCGCCGTATCACTCAGCTCTGATTCCGGGTACTAGGTTGACGCCGCGGCGCCGGAACACGATATCTGCCCTGATCATGCGGACCGCCGCGCGAGCCACGATATGAACGGGCAGGATATGACCGCGCCAGACCAAAATCGCCCCACCACGCTATCCGACGGCGTCGTCGACTGGCTGACCAACGGCACGAGCGCCGAGCGCTTCATCGACAACATCTTTGCCGAGATGTGCATCCGCCTCCAGCAGGCGGGCATTCCGCTCAAGCGGTCGACGATGCATGTCCGGATCCAGCATCCGCAATGGCTCGGCGCCAGCTTTACGTGGTTGGATGGCATGCGCGAAGCGAAGATCTCGCGGGTCGACTTCGACGTGCTCGAGCGATCCGAGTTCATCGGCAGCCCTGTCAGCGAAATGCTGGACGGTGCGAGCGAACTCCGCGAGAACCTCGAAGGCGATCCGTCGCTCGGCCGCAGGCACGCGGTCTATGACGAGATGCGCGCGAAAGGTCTGACCGACTACGTCGCCTGGCCGCTCCACCACACACTCGGCAAGCGCCATCTCGTCACCTTCGCGACCGATCGCCCCGGCGGCTTCGACGACGCGCATCTCGTTGCGCTCAAGAACGTGCTGCCGGTGCTGGCGCTGGTCAGCGAGATCCGCGTCAAGAACCGCCTGGCGCGAACGCTGCTCGAGACCTATGTCGGCTCCCATGCCGGCGAGCTCATCCTGGCCGGGGCCACGCGGCGCGGCACCGGCACGACGGTGCGTGCCGCGATCATGATCTGCGACCTCCGTGACTTCACGAAGATCTCGGACAACTGGCCGCGCGACGACGTCATCGATCTTCTCAACGACTATTTCGACGCGATGTCGGAGCCGATCGCGCGGCACGGCGGCGAAATCCTGAAATTCATCGGCGACGGCCTGCTCGCGATTTTCCCGCTCAGCGAGCCCAGCGCCTGCGCAAACCTGCTGCGCGCCGTGACTGAAGCCCGGCAGGCCATGGCCGCGCTGAACGAACGGAACAACGGGACCGGCCGCGCGCCGCTGAACTACGGCATCGGCGTCCACGTCGGCGACGTCATGTACGGCAATATCGGATCGTCCAGCCGGCTGGACTTCACCGTCATCGGTCCCGCCGTCAACATGGCCTCTCGTCTCGAAGCCCTGACCAAGCAGCTCGGACGACCCGTGCTGCTCTCGCGCGCCTTCGCCGATCTGGTCGAACGGGAGTTCGAGCTCGAGCATGTCGGCAAATACGAGGTGCGCGGCTTCAGCGATCCGATCGAGCTGTTTGCGTTTCACGGCTGAGGCGGAATGCTCGACGTCGCCGGCCCGTTGAAATCTTGCTGACGCAAGATTGCCGATGACCCGCGCGCCGCCAATTGCGCGGCATGGCGGAGAAATCCAGATCATCATCGGCAACGCCAGCTTGCCATCGTCCTGCACACCCCGGCATCTCCGAACGACGGTCGCTATCTCCGCTCGTCATGGCCTCGATGGGCCGTGATTAGCGGTGCATGCGTGCGTCGCCGTGACGTCGATCCAGTTCCGGAATCGGGCGATCGCGCAAACGCGCAATTGTCGGGGTACGTCCCCTGCGCACGACGGAAGTCGTGCTTATGGGCAATATCGGACGCGTTGTTGAAAGATATGTTCGCGCAGGACGCTTAGGTTGGGTTCACTGGCGGCGTTGCGATTGGTGCCGCAAGATTTGGTCGAGGACAGTCGATGCGGCTGCCTCGATGCAACAGAAAAGGTGATCGACACATCGGACGCGACCACAAGAGGAGACACCAATGCCAAACTGTTCCCAAGTTTCTGGAAGTCGAACCGCTCGCTGTGCCGCGTGCGACGGCAAGTTTGGCCTGGTCCGCTACTACTCTTGGCGAAAGCCCCTTTGCTCGAAAAAGTGCGTCGAACGTTTGGCGACGCGCCGGCAGGGTGAGCGCGACTGGTTCGGTCGATTTCCGTCGGTTGTCGACATGTTTTCAGAAAACCGCGCGAGGCGCCTATGACCATGCAGATGTCACGACGAGGAAAGGAATATCTCGAGACGGCGCAGAGCCTGCTGCGCGCGGCCCGGACCATGACGGACACCGTGGTCGCGACCCGTCTCGAGATGCTGGCCAATGACTATCAGCGGCGCGCCGAAAAGGCATCAAGCGTCGATGCGGCGAGGTCATCGGCGCGTTCGGCCGGCACCCGATACGAATCGTACCCGTGATTGCGTTCAGTTTCCTCTCTTGCCACCCCGTGGAGCCGATATGGGCGAAATTGTTCGACTGGTCACAAGAGCCGAGCGCGAGCGTGAGCGTCTGATCCGGGAAGCACGCGCCATCTATGACGCCGTGTTTCCGCCGGCCGATCCCGACGGTGAGCGGCCCATCGAGCCGCGGCCGACCACTCGGGCGGCGACGCAGAGCCCGAGCACGTCGAAGGAGCTCTCGTGACATGATCAAGATCATTGCTGTGCTCTGCAGCCTCTCGTCGCCGACGGATTGCCACGAGCAGATCGTCACGACCTCGGATTTCGCTGACGTGACGATGCAGTCCTGTCTGATGGGAGCGCCGCAGCTCGCCGAATGGATGGCGCAGCATCCAGCCGAACGTCTCGCGGCGTGGCGCTGCTCGATCGGCAAGCAGGAGGCTCGCAGGGGAGCGTAGGGTGCGAGGAGCCCTGTTGCCAATGCAGGAATGTGCGAATACGTTGGTTGCAGGTCCGCCCAAACGTTCCGTCGACTGGCCGCGCGTTCATGCCAAAATTCCTTCGCATCGGAGTCCATCAGTCGAACGTATCGGGATACACGTCGAAGGCGTGGTGTGTCAGGCGCGTCGGCTCGGCGGTTTTCCTGAAGTGGGGCGGCGTGGAGGTCCAAGGCACCGGTGCCGGGCGCAAGGTCTACTGGACGCGCTCGCCGCAGGAGAAGACAGTTCGGTGCGGCACGGCGCAGCGTGCCCAGGATTACGCAAAGGCCGCGATCGCGCGGCGCCGCAGCCATCGCTATGAGCCGCTGGTCGGAGCTATCGCGCTCCGGCGCCGCTCCGTCGAGCGCGGCACCGATCTCAAGCGGGCGCTCGCCACCATCCTGATCGTCGATATCGTCGGCTCCACCGCCAAGGCCGCGAAGCTCGGCGATGCGCGCTGGACCAAGGTGATGGGCCATTATTACGCAGCCGTCCGCAAGGAGCTGAAGAGCTCGCGCGGAAAGGAAGTCGTGACGACGGGCGACGGCGTGCTGGCGACGTTCAAGGCGCCGGCTGCCGGGATCAGTTGCGCGACCGCGATCCAGAAGGCCGTGCGCACGCTGGGGCTAGAGATCAGGGTCGGCCTGCATGCGGGCGAGTACACGATCAGCGGCGGCGAAATGGTCGGTCTCGCCTTCCACATCGGCACCCGCGTCGCCGCGAAAGCGCGGGCCGGCGAAGTCCTGGTCTCGAGCGCGGTCAAGGATTTGCTGAAGGCACAATCGACCATCAGCTTCAGGGATCACGGCATGCACCAGCTCAAGGGTGTGCCGGAGCGGTGGAGGCTGTATCGGGTGGAGGCGTGAGGGGGCCCGCAAGTGCAGTTACAAGCTCGTCGCTCGCACCGTCGCGGCTGCGCCGCGCGGACACCAGGCCCTCGAGCTCGACGCGAACGCGGTCGACGACGCTGGCCCAGTCGCCTCTCTTCGGTTGCCGGAACAGCCTCATGGAGCGATACCACGGGCTGTCGTCTCGGTCGAGCAGCCAGCGCCAATCCGGGTTGAAAGGCAACATCGTCCAGACCGGAGCGCCAATCGCGCCGGCGAGGTGAACGACGCTGGTGTCGACCGAGATCACCAGATCGAGGCAACAAACCAGCGCCGCGGTGTCGCCGAAATCCGTGAGTTGTTCCGTCAGGTCGACGATGTCAGGACGTTCGATGAGGAAGGCCCGGTCCTGATCCCGGAGGCCTTTTTGCAGGCTGACGAACTGGACGTCGCAATCCAGGAGGGGAGCAAGCGTGCGCAGGGCCATCGATCGATTGTGATCGTTGGTGTGATCCGGGTTCCCCGACCAGGCAAGACCGACGCGGAGGCGATTGCGGGGGCCAAGTTGGTCTTCAAGCCGGTCTTCCCACGCCTTCACGCACGCGGCCGGAGGCGCAGGAAGGTAGGCTTGCGCGAACGGGATCGTTTCGAGCCGCGTCCCGAACGCCAGCGGCAGGCTTCCAAGCGGACAGTGCAGGTCGAACGACAGCGACGTCGCAGACGGGCGGCCGATACATTTTGCGACGCCGGGCACATCGGCCAGGAGCCGCTGGACCGGAGGCTGGACCTCTAGGATCACTTGAGCCCCGAGCGCGGCCACCATGGGCGCATAGCGCGCGAACTGGATTGTATCGCCCAATCCCTCGTCGGAATAGAGCAAGATGGTCTTGCCTTCGATCGATTGGTCGCCAAGCCAGAGGGGTTGGGAAAAACCGCGATCGACTGGAAAGAGTCTCCAGCGCGCTTCGCGCCCGGGCAAGCCTCGCTCGAAGTCTCCGGTCAGCATCTGAAGCTGCGCAAGGTTCCAGATCGTCCGCGCATCGTGCGGGTCGACCGCCAAGGATCTGTGAAAGGTCGCGAAAGCTTCATCCGGCAACTGCAGATTCAACAACACCACTGCCTTATTGGCGAGCGCTGCGGCAAAATCCGGACGAAGTTCGAGCGCGCGATCGATGCTCGCAAATGCCTGCTCCATTCGGCCCAATCTCGAATGAAGCAAGCCGAGGTTGCTGTGCGTCTCCGCCAGGCTGGAGTCCAGCGCAATGGACTTCTCGAAGTCGGCCTCCGCTTCCTCGAATTGCTTCGTCTCCAGCAGGCAAACGCCGCGCATTTGATAGAGAGCTGCGGAATTTGGATTCAGTTTCTCGACTACGTTGAAGGATTCCAGGGCCTCCGCGTACCGGCCGAGATCAAACAGCAGCATGCCGCAGTTGTTCGCCGCCTCCAGATATTGCGGATTCAGCTCCAGTGCCCGCTGGAAATGCAGTACAGCCTCGTCCGTACGCCCGAGTTGCCAGAGCTGATTGCCGAGCTGATTCGAGAGCAGCGCATCCTGTGTCTTGGGGGACGACGCTTTGCTCTGGTGTGACCGTGCTTCCGGCTGCCATGCCGAAACCAGGCCCTCGAGCTCGACGCGAACGCGGTCCACGACGCTGGCCCAGTCGCCAATCTCCGGTTGCCGGAACAGCCTCATGGATTGATACCACGGGCTGTCGTCGCGGTTGAGCAGCCAGCGCCAATCCGGGTTGAAGGGCAACAACGTCCAGACCGGAGCGCCCAGCGCGCCGGCGAGGTGAACGACGCTGGTGTCGACCGAGATCACCAGGTCAAGGCAACCAATCAATGCCGCCGTGTCGCTGAAATCCGTGATCTGATCCGTCAGGTCGACGATGTCAGGACGTTCTCCGAGGAAGGCCCGGTCCTGGTCGCGGGCGCCCTTTTGCAGGCTGACGAACTGGACGTCGCAATCCAGGAGAGGCGCAAGCGTGCGCAGCGCCATCGATCGATTGCGATCGTTGTTGTGATCCGGATTTCCCGACCAGACGAGACCGACGCGGAAGCGCTTGTGGGGGCCAAGCCGGTCTTCAAGCCGGTCTTCCCAGGCCTTCACGCACGCCGCCGGAGGCGCAGGAAGGTAGGCTTGCGCGAACGGGATCGTATCGAGCCGCGTCCCGAACGCTAGAGGCAGGCTTCCAAGCGGACAGTGCAGGTCGAACGACAGCGACGTCGCAGACGATTGGCCGATACACGTCGCGACGCCGGGCACATCGGCCAGCAGCCGCTGGATCGGAGGCTGGACTCCCAGGATGACCCGAGCCCCGAGCGCGGCCACCATGGGCACATAGCGCGCGAACTGAATCGAGTCGCCCAGTCCCTCGTCGCAATAAAGCAGGATGGTCTTGCCTTCGATCGGTTGGTTACCAAGCCAGAGGGACTGGGGAAGACCGCGATCGAGCAAGCCGAAAGAGGGAATTCGCCAACGCGCTTCGCGCCCGAGCCAGCCGCGTTCGAAGTCTCCGGTCAGAAGCTGAAGCGTCGCCAGATTGAAGGTCGCCGGCGCATGACTCGGATCGATCGCCAGGGACCTGTGAAAGGCCGCGAAGGCTTCATCGAGCGACAGCAGATTCAGCAGCACCAGCGCCTTGTTGGAAAGCGCCGCGGCAAAATCCGGTCGAAGTTCGAGCGCCCGATCGAAGCTCGCCAATGCCTGCGGGATGCGGCCATGCTTCCAGTGAAGCGAGCCGAGGTTGTTGTGCGTTTCCTCCTGGCTGGAGTCCAGCTCGATCGACTTCGCGTAGTCGGCCTCCGCTTCCTCGAGCCGGTTCAGCTCCCGGAGGCAGGCGCCGCGCTTCTGATACAGAGCTGCGGAATTCGGCTTCAGCGGCTCGGCGGCGTTGAAGGCTTCGAGAGCTTCCGCGTGCCGGCCGAGATCGAGCAGCAGCAGTGCGAGGTTCCAGATGGTGTCCGCATTGCCCGGGTCGACCGCCTGCGATTTGCGAAAGGCGGCGAGAGCCTCGTCCCGCAATTGCAGGCTCCACAACGCCCGCGCCTTTTCGTTGAGCGCTGCGGAAAAATTCGGACGAAGTTCGAGCGCGCGATCGATGCTCGCCAAGGCCCGCTCGAACCGGTAAAATTTCGCATGAAGCGTCCCGAGGTTCTTGTGCGTCTCCGCCTCGCCGGGGTTCAGCGCAATGGACCTCTCGAAGGCGGCCTGCGCTTCCTCGAACCGGCCCAGGCGTTGCAGGCAAAGGCCGCGCGTCTGATGCAGAGCCGCGACGTCAGGATTGAACTTAGCGAACAGGTCGAAGCATTCCAGGGCTTCGGCATACCGGCCGAGATCAAACAGCGATTTGCCCTGTTTCGCGGCCTCCAGATGCCGCGGCAAAAGTCGAGGTGCGACCGTCTTGGATTGTTGCTTGGCCGCGGCCCGACGCTCTTGACGATTCATAAGCTGACCAGAAAGGGAAAAGGAGACAGCGCAAAATTGCTGACTGATGCTCAGTCACGCGAAGGAGACGTCCATCGCACTTGCCTTCTCGTTCCGTCAGTTCGCGTTCAGCCGTGCCTGCGGGATTCACCGAGCGCGACCCTAGCGTCCCGTTGCGCCAGTTTCTGGTGCGAAGCTGGTGCGAAGCTGGCGCGGCGTGAGCGTTCCGTGCCTTCATTCATCAGGGCGCGGGGGGGGCTTGGCCCGTTCGCGTCTGTCCGACGGCGGTGAAAGCCGTTCTCTAGGTCGTTGCCTGCTCACCGAACGCCGCGTAGCGCTCGCGCAGGTCGATGCGCCGTCGCGCCGTAGCGGCCTCTGCGATCGCGAGCGTCACCAGCAGGCTTCGTGCGCCGTCCTCGACCGGTTGCAGCGATGGCGTCACGCCGCGCACCACGTCGCGGAAATGATCGAGCTGGGCGACGTAAGGATCGATCGACGCCGCATGATTGGCCTGTGCCTGGATCGGCCTGTTCCAGTCCTGCGCGCCGCCTTCCTGCGTCCATTGATCGAGACTTGGGAATTCGATCGCGCCGCGGCGGCCCATCAGGCGGTAGCTGCTCTGGCCGCTGAACGGAAACTCCGGCGCCTCGCCGAGACCTTGCTCCATCGTCCAGGGCGTCACCGCGCAGTCGCTGAGGAAGAACGTGCCGAGCGCGCCGTTCTCGAACTCGAGCAGCGCGGCGGCGGTATCCTCGACTGCGAAGCCGCGCTGCCGGTTCGCGGCGATGGCCTCCACGGCGACGATCTCGCCGACCGCGAAGCGCAGGAAGTCGATCTCGTGGATCAGATTGATCAGGATCGGCCCGCCACCGGCCTGCGACCGCCAGGTCGCGGCCTTGAAATAGTCGGCCGGCTTGTGCGTGGCCCAGATCGCCGAGACGCCGACGATATCGCCGATGCGGCCCTCGCCAAGCAGCGCCTTGAGCGCCTTCACCTGCCTATGATGGCGGCGGTGATGCCCGACCAGCGACCGGATGCCGGCCTTGCGGACCTCCGCGATCAGGCCGGCGACGGTCTCCAGCGTATCGGTGACCGGCTTTTCGATCAGGATATGGATGCCGGCCCGCGCGCATGCGATGCCGTTCTCGGCGTGGAGCTGATTGGGCGATGCGATGATCACGGCCTCGGGCCGCGCCTCGTCGAGCAGCTTCCGGTAATCCGCGAAGACGCGTGCGTCGGGCTGCTCGGCTGCGACCTGCTCGGCGTTGACGTCGGCGATGCCGGCGAGCTCGTAATCGCCATGCTCGGCCAGCTTGCGCAGATGCTTGCGCCCGATCAATCCTGCGCCGATCACGCCAATCCTGATTTTTGTCATCTCGTGCATTCCGTTGGGTTTAGGCCCAGCCGTGACAGTCGCGGCGTTTGGCGCCGCGGGCATGGCCTTCGAGCAAGTTCCTGGCCGCGTTGAACGCCGTGGCGATCCGCTCTCTCGCGTCGAGTGCCGGCAACGGCATCTCGACGCTGAGGGCGGTGACGGCGGGCAGCGCCTCCAGCAGTGCGCCGAGCGGCAGAGCGCCGTCGCCGGGCGGCAGCCGCCCCGCGCGCGCCTCGGCGATGATGGCCGTGTCCGTTGCCGGCGTTTCGGCGGCGGCATCGCAGAGTTGCGCGGCGCGAAGCCAATGGTCGGGAAGCGGGATCAGGTCGGCGGCGCGGCCGCCGGAGCGCGCCAGGTGCAACGCGTCGACCAGGATGGAGCCGTTGGTCTGGCCTGCGTCGCGGATGACCGCCGCGGCCTGCGCCAGGGTGCCGATCGCGCGCCAGCGCATGAATTCGAGGTCGACGCGCAGTCCGAACGACGCGGCGAGTTGGCAGAGCTCGGCGAAACGCGCGGTGAGCCGGGATCGATCCGGATCGTCGCCCGAAGCGATGATCGCTGTGGCGCCGAGATCGGCGCCGGCTTCGAGACAGCCTGCGAGCGAGGAGATGTCGATGCCGGGCTTGAGCTGGACCAGCTCGATGTCGCTGACCCGCACGCCTTCGTCGTCAAGCACGCGCTTCAGCGCTCGGTGGGCCTCGGTGCCGACCTGCGTCGGATAGGCCGGCCCGTCGCTGGTCGCTGGGATGAAGCGCAGCGCGACGCCGGCAAACCCGGCCCGCGCCGCCTCGGCAATCAGCGCTGTGGGTGCAAGCTCCAAGGCGGTGAGATGGGCAAGGCCGAGCGCGATCATGGCCTGCTCGCCTGGACAGGTAATCGCGGCAGTCGGGAGCTGGCGCGGCGATCGCCGATCAAGCGCATGTGTCTCCTCCCTCGTAATTAATCTACGGGTTAATTGCTAATTACCCAACGGGATAATTGATGTCAAGCGCCCGCGATTGCGCTATGGAGGGAGGGCGAGGCCGCGACCGGCCGCCGCGAAGGACCGAAGGGCCAGATGCCAGGTGTGAAGAAGCAGCCCGTCCGGGCGGCGAAGCCCGTGCCGATCAGGCGGCGCGACCGCGAGCGGACGCGGCAGGAGATCCTCGACATCGCCTTCGAGGAGTTCGCCGAGAACGGCTTGTCCGGCGGCAACACCGACGCCATCGCCGCCCGTGCCAACATCACCAAGCGGCTGATCTTCTACTATTTCAACTCGAAGGAAGAGCTGTTCACCGCGGTGCTGGAGATGGCCTATGCGGAGATGCGCGCCGCCGAGGAGGATCTTCATCTCGAGGCGCTGGAGCCGGAGGCCGCGATCCGCCGGCTTGCCGAGTTCACCTTCGATTTCCACCAGGCCCATCCGCAATTCGTCCGCCTCGTCAGCATCGAGAACATCCATCGCGGACGGCACATGGCCATCAGCCGCAGGCTCAAGGAGATGACGCAGCCGAGCATCAGCCAGATTGCCAAGGTGCTGGAGCGCGGTGCGGCCTGCGGCGCGATCCGGCCCGGCATCGATCCGGTCGAGCTGCACATGACGCTGAATGCGCTGAGCTTCTTCGCGGTCGCCAACCGTCACACGTTCGAGGCGCAATTCGCCTTCGACATGTCCTCGTCAAAGGCGAGGGCGCAGCGCCGCGCCGAGATCGCCGATCTGCTGTGGCGTTATGTGCGGGGCGATTGAACGGCGGCGGCGTGAAGACCTCGCGCGGCCGGAGCGGGCAGGGTCGCCCGGCGCGCCTTCAAAGCTCACGTCCAATCAAGCGGTCCGCCGAAAATCGCCCGCCGCCCCGAAACGACAAGTGCAGGGCAACGAGGCCCATCAGGAACGGGTACTCCATGCCGCGATCGATCCAGGTCCATTTGGGGTAATGGATCAGGCAGATCATCGCCATCTGCACGGCGACCATCGGCGCGACGAGGCGAGTGAACAGGCCCGCGGCGAGCATGATGGCCCCGATGGTTTCCAGCAGCATCACGAAATAGCCGAACGCCACCGGGGCCGGAAAATGCAATGAATTGGTGATGAAATTGATGGAGCTCGCGAACGGATTGGCCATGGCGCCGTGGGACTCGCCGAGCAGTTTCGGCAAGCCATGCGTGAACAGGATCAATCCGAAGGCAACGCGCAGAAACGCATAGGAAACGGGATTGGCGATCTCGTAGAAATTTCGCAAGCCAGGCAACAGCAGGGACGCGGGGCTGCGCCGCGGGGCCCCGCCCGTGATCGCATCGCTCATGGTCATGATCTCCAGACGATGCGGCTTCAGATAATGCCGCCATTGGCGCGCAGGATCTGGCCGTTGATCCAGCCACCGTCGGGCCCGACCAGGAACGAGATCGCGCGCGCGATGTCGTCGGGTTCGCCGAGACGATGCAGAGGCGTGCGGTCGATGATCGGCGAGATGTCGTGCTGGTTGGCGTTGTGGAACAGCTCGGTGTTGACAGGTCCCGGCGCGATCGCGTTGACCGTGATCCGCCTCACGCCCAGCTCCCTCGAGAGGATGTGGGTAATCGCCTCGATGCCGGCCTTGGTCGCGGCGTAAGCCGCATAGGTCGGCTGATAAAGCCCGACCACGCTCGTCGAGAAATTCACGATCCGCCCGCCCTCGCGCAGCCGCTTCGCCGCCTCACGCAGCGCATAGAAGGTGCCGGTGAGGTTGATCGCGATGGTCTGGTCCCACACCTCGTCGGTGGTCTGGGCCAATGGGGCGACCTTCATGATCCCGGCATTGTTGACGAGCACGTCGACGCCGCCGAACGCTGTCTCGGCCGCGTCGAACAGCGCGCGCACGTCAGCCAGCTTGCTGATGTCGGCCTTGACCGCAATCGCCGCTCCGCCGGCGGCCTTGATCTTCGCCACCAGCGCCTCGGCCGGCGCAGCGCCGCTCGCATAGTTGACGACGACCGCGAGGCCGTCCCGCGCCAGCCGCTCGGCGACCGCCGCGCCGATGCCCTTCGAGCTGCCAGTGACGATGGCTGTGCGTGGGTGCTGGGTGGTCATGGTGGGGTCTCCCTGTTTGATGGGGAGATAATAGGCGGGGAGGTTGGCTGGATAATCTCGCTAGAATTGGCTTCACTGTTCGGATGGGGCGAACAGTGAATGGTGCCGGTATCCGCCGCTGACGGCTTGGAGGCCCTTACCTTGGTATGAGGGAGGTCATCACCTCACCATCACCGCAGCCCCGTGCTTGTGGGCGCGTCACGCATCTTGCGGCGCGGCTGCACCGGCGGTCCGTCGCCGTGCCGGCAGGAAAAGCCCCGCAATCGCGCCACCTAACGACAGCATTGCGGCGAGGCGCATCGCCGCAGCAAATCCGCTCTCGAAATGCGCGGCCGAGTAGACCCCGCCGTTGGCCGAGAAGGTCGCCACCAGTGCAGCGATGCCGAACATGCCGCCGAGGAAGCGGCCCATGTTGAAGACGCCGGATGCCTTGCCCATTTCGGCCACCGCGACCGAGCTCAGGATCGCGTTCTGCGCTGCCGGCATCGCCATCGAGACGCCGACGCCGGCCAGCACCAGCGGCGCGACCAGAGCGGAGTAGGCAACCGCGGGGCTCACGATCTCCGCGATCCAGCCAAGGCCGATCGCCTGCATCAGCAATCCCGTTACCACCAGCGGCCGCTCGCCGAACCTGTTGACGACGGCGCCGGCGATCGGGGCGGTGACGAACAGCGTCGCAGTCCAGGGCAGCAGGCGAAGTCCGGCGCCGAAGGCGTCGAAGCCCAGCGTGGTCTGCAGGAACTGCGGCAGCAGGAACAAGACGCCATACATCGCGGCGTAGAACAGGACGCTTGCGGACATGCCGGAGGCGAGGGCGCGCGACGCAAACAGCCGCATCGGCACCATCGGCGCGGCCGCGCGCAATTCCCAGAGCACGAAGCCGGCGGTGAACACCAGGCCTGACATCAGCGTGCCCATGACTTCGGCGCTCGCCCACCGCACGGCGTTGCCGCGCAACAGGCTCCAGACCAGCGCGAGCGCCGCGAGGGCGACGAGCACCAGGCCGGGGATGTCCAGTGCGGCGGCCGGTCCGAAGCTTTCGCGCAAGCGTGCCAACACCAGGGTGATCACGATCAGGCCGATCGGCAGGTTGATCCAGAACACCCAGCGCCAGCCGAAATGTTCGGTGATGAAGCCGCCGATGGCCGGGCCTATGATCAGTGCGCAGCCGGTGATGCTGCTGAAAATGCCGAGCGCGCGGGCGCGCTCGTCGCGGCCGAACGTGCCGCTCAGGATCGCCATCGCCAGCGGCATCACCAGCGCGGCGCCGGCGCCCTGCAACGCGCGGGCGGCGATCAGCGCGGTGGCATTGCCGGCGAGCGCACAGGCCGCCGACGCAACGACGAACAGGGCGATCCCGGCCGCGAACATGCGGCGGCGACCGAAGCGGTCGCCGAGCGCGGCGCCGGTCAGGAGCAGCACGGCAAAGGTCAGGTTGAAGGCGTTGACGGTCCATTGCAGCGTCTCGACCGGGCTGCCGAATTCGGCGCGGATGGCCGCGAATGCCGTCGTAATGACCATGGCGTCCAGCGCCATCATGAAGGATGCCAGCGCGGTGACGCCAAGCACCCAGTTCTTCTCGGCGCGATTGGTCGGGGTCTGCATCGCCCTCACTCCGTGTGTCGAGCCACCCTGTCGCGGCGCGTTCTGCGGGCTAGACGAGGCCGGAGGGGCAAAGGATGCGCCCCGAAATATTTTTTTCCGGGCCGCATCCTTCGCCGGCCGCCAAACGTCCTTGGGGATGACGCGGCCATTGAGGCGAGCTTGATCCGGAAAGGCGGGCCACCGCTTGTCCGGGAAGGTCATGCCAAAATGGAAAGATGGAGCGCGATGAGCGAGCCAGGTCGCGAGATGAACAAGGAGCGTGCGATGAAAAGGACGTTGATCAGGTACAAGGCCAAGCCGGAGCAGGCCGACAGGAACGCCGAGCTGGTTTCGGCCGTATTTGCGGAATTGAAGGCGGCCGGGCCGGACGGCGTGCGCTATCTGACGCTGCGGCTGGAGGACGACACCTTCATCCATCTGGTCGAGGCTACGGCCGAGGACGGCTCGAGCCCGATCCCGAAACTGAGGGCGTTTCAGGCGTTCCAGGACGGCATACGCGACCGCTGCGCCGAGCCGCCGCTGGTTCGTGATGTGAGGATCGTCGGCAACTACCGTATGCTGGACGAGTCCTGACCAGGCGAGGCGGAGGAGCAATGGCGCCAGAGCCACTGGCCACCATCGATATCGAGGCGCTGCTGGCGCGGTTGCGGCCGAAGCTGCATCGCTACTGCGCGCGCATGGTCGGCTCGGTCATCGACGGTGAGGACGTGCTGCAGGATGCGCTGATCAAGGCGATGGGAGCGCTGCAATCGGTCACGCCCGTCGTCAATACGGAGGGCTGGCTGTTCCGCATTGCGCACAACACCGCGTTGGATTTCCTGCGCCGCCGCAACCGGCAAGAAGCGCTGCATTCGGCTGAGGAGGTGGAGATGATTGCCGACCAGCTCGATGATGTGGAAAGCCGCCAGATCGCTGCGACCAGTCTACGCACCTTCATGCGGCTGCCGGTGGCGCAGCGGTCCAGCGTAATCCTGATGGACGTGCTCGGCTGCTCGCTTGCCGAGGTCTGCGACATCATGGATTTCAGCCTGCCGGCGGTGAAGGCCGCGCTGCATCGTGGGCGCACGCAGCTGCGTGAGTTTGCCGAGGAGCCGGACGACGCGCCGCAGCCGGGCCTGTCGGAGGCCGACCGCACGCGGCTCAACGCCTATGTCGGTCATTTCAATGCCCGCGACTTCGACGCGATCCGCGCCATGATCGCCGATGACGTCAGGCTCGAGCTCGTCAACCGCACCAGGCTGAACGGCAAGGCCGAGGTGTCGAAATACTTCGGCAATTATTCGAAGATCAGCGACTGGCACCTGGTGACGGGACAGGTCGACGGACGTCCCGCGATCCTGGTGTTCGATCCGAACGAGCCGAGCGGGCGGCCGAAATATTTCATGCTGTTGAACTGGTCCGCCGACAAGCTCGCCACCATCAGGGATTTTCGTCACGCAGCCTACGTTATCGATGGTGCGGAGTGCGTGGTGGATGAAGGGTGAGTGGGCGTGGCCGGCAGCGTGGTCTGAGCTTCAGTTTCAATTGCCGCTGAGCGGAAAGGGGCACCGACTTGCCCGGTGGCCTCGCCGCTTGTTGGAGAACCCCGCTGGTGCTATTGGTCTCCACCACCTCCTCGCTTCCATTCAGTCCGGCGGAACATCGATGGCGCGCGTTGCTCGAGTGGATTTGCCGGAACGTTCGGTGCTCAAGCCGCTCTACGCCAAGGCGGGCTTCGCTGACGCATTCGCGATCGATCTACCGAGCAATGCGACGGGCGACGCCGAGCGCCTCGCCACCCATATGCTTATGGGGCAGGCGCGGTGGGTTGGCTGGCTGGTGGCTCTAAGGGACACTTTGGTTGCGGGGTTTGGTCTTAAGACATCGTCTGAATTGCGCGGTGACGTTGCGACCGACAGGATCGATTTCTTTCGGGTCTACGATCGGCGTCGTCATGAGATTGTTCTTGGCGAGGACGATCGCCATCTCGACTTCCGTTTGTCCGTTTTGGTTGAAGAGTCCGCCTTGTGCCGCCGACTTGTCGCCACAACGGTTGTGACCTTCAATCATTTGGGAGGGCGGGCCTATATCGCGGGAATCGCACCCTTCCATCGCCTGATCGTAAAGTCGTCTTTGCGTCGAGCCGAGCGATCGGGCTGGCCAGCTGAACTGTAAGGTCGCGCGGCTAGCCGGCTGGACCAAATTCGGTACGTGCTGGGTCGGCGACAAGCCCGCCACCATCAGGGATTTTCGTCACGCACCCTACGTTATCGATGGTGCGGAGTGCGTGGTGGAGCGGAGCACGGGCGTGCCGCCCCTGTGGCACATAACAGCGATTTAATCTCTCCGCCTGCGAAGTATTCGAGATCTGAAACGTTAGCTCACGAGAGTTCTCGCATCCGGCGAGCGCTACACAGGAGTTCCCTCATGCATCGTCATCTCGCCATCGCCGTCCTTGCGGCGGTTTCCACCCTGACCGTCGCGGCATCCTCTACCGCGGCGTCCGCAACCGAGGTGCAGGACACCTATTGCCTGCAGGGCCGCCAATCGGGTTACCCCGGCAATTGCGAGTTTTCCACCTATGAGCAGTGCCGCGCCACCGCGAGCGGCACCAACGAAAGCTGCGGTATCAACCCGATGCGGGCCTACGCGCCGTAGCAGCAACGGCACGTGCTGCATCGCAGCCGGGATTGAGGGGCAAGCGATGAAGGGCGCCGGCGACGGCGCCCTTGTTCGATCTGGCTGCTCCACCGAAGAAGCCGCAATGCGCCGGGACGCACAGGCGGCCCGTCGATGGCAAGCCATTCAGCGTTGTCGTCGTCATCTCCCGAAATCGCGAAAGACCTGACGCGGCCCTCGATCGCAGACATCGGGACGGCCGCAATCGCGGCGACCGGAGTATTCGAGTATCCTCGCGATCGGAAAGGCGAGCGCGATCATGTCCAGGTTCCTGCAATGGTTCTTTCGGAATCGCGAAACCGGTGACATCACGATCGCCCAGGCCCCCAACCTCGTTCTCTGGGTCGTCATCGTGGCCGGTGTCCTGCGCTGGGTCTGGCAGCCGCCGGGCACTGCCGCTATTGCCCTGGCCATCGTGTTCAAAGGCGGCCTCATCGTTTGGGCCCTCGACGAGATTTTCCGCGGGGTGAACCCATGGCGGCGCTGTCTTGGCGGAGCCGTGCTGGCTTATGAGCTCGTGACCTTTCTGTGATGGATCGCTCAGAATACTGCACGAAGCTTGATGTTGCCGGCCGGAATACCAGTGGCTTCATGGTGCGGGCTATTACGGTGACAGTGCTTGACTGCACCCCGTAAGATATTTGACTTTGTGAAAGATAAAGCTGGTCAGGATAGCCGATCGAAAACGAGAGCCATCCAACGATGACGACCTATGTGGCCCTGCTTTACAGTGTGGTTCTCCCGCTCGGCCGGCGATTGGCGATGACCGAGCTGCGTGCCATGGCGCAAGGCCTCGGCCTCCACGACCCCAGAACCATCGGCGCGACGGGAAATCTGACGTTTGACAGCGACAAGGCGTCGACTTCCGAGTTGGAAGAAAATCTCGAAGCGGCCTTCACCGTGCGGTTCGGCAAGCATGTCGCAATCATCGTACGCAACGCTGACGCGTGGCGACGCCTGCTACGCGCAAACCCGTTTCGTGCCGAAGCGACCGCTGATCCGCAAAGGGTCGCCGTTCGCGTGATGCGCAGTCCAATCCCGAAAGGCAGCGAAAACGCCCTGGCACGCTATATCAGCGATGAACGAATTGCCGTCGCCGGCGGCGATCTCTGGATCCATTTTACGGGCGATCCAGCGCGATCGCGTTTGCTGTCGGCGTTAGGCGCGGGGCGCCTGAAGGGCGTCGGCACGTTGCGCAACACGAATACGCTAAGGCGAATCGGTGACGCCGTGACTTCGGCCCGATCCAGCCTCGCAGATCGAAAATAAAATCGATCGCTGGGGAGGTGCACTGTCATCGCAATCCCCGGGAATAGAGCGGTCATCAACTCAACATCACCGCACCCCCGTGCCCTTGCAGCGCTGGCACTTCACCACCTTGTCGCCCTTCTTGAGCAAGCCTTTGCCTTCACAATTTTTGCATTTCTGCTTCTTCTTGATGTTCGGGCCTTTTTCACTGACCATGAAATTCTCCTGCCGCGTGAGAGCGGTCAATTGCGTCTTGTTTTGGTTGGGCTCGCCCAGCAGAACAGCCGAGCGACGCCGGGTAAGTCCCTGCGCTATGCCGGCTTCGGCACGACCAGCACCGGCACGCTTCCGTACACCAGGACCTCGGATGTCTGGCTGCCCAAAAACAGCTTCCTGAGGCCGCGACGCCCGTGAGAGGCCATGACGATCAGGTCGCAGCCTCTCGACTCTGCTGTTTCAATGATCGCAGTCGCCGGGTGCGCATTCGGAACGTGCAGGAGTTCCGCAGGCGTGCCGACCTGCTCCGACATGGCGCGCGCTTCATCGAGCACTTTGCCTGCACGGGCTTTGCAGGCTGTGTCATAGCTGTCAACCTCCTCCTGCGTCGGAATCCATCCCGAGGCGTGTCCGCTTCCATAGTCGACCGGCAGCGATTCCGTCACCGTGATGATCGTCAGCCTGGCATTCAACGCCTTCGCCAGGGCAATGCCATGCTCAACGCCTTTTCGGGCGACGTCCGATCCGTCCGTGCTCAAGAGAATGTTGGCGTACATTCGACCAATCCTTTGCTCTTCGAACAAAGTGATGCCTGGGTAATATGATCGTATACGCGCCGTGGGTCCATGCGTGTTTTCGGTCTCGCCGTCACAGCCTCGAAAGGCTCGCCTCGCGCCGCGTGGACACGTCCGGTTCTCGGCTCACTAAACCTTTATTCACGTTCGATGCAGGCAACCGAATCTGGCGTAGTGCTCTGTCTCGTGTCTGAGAGGATTGTACGCGCCTCGGAAACTACTTTGTGAGTTGGGAATAAGCGCGCGACAACGCACGTCTAAGCGTGGTGGATCGGATCTCTTGCCTCGCGGGAGATCCCCCAAACGAAAGGAACCACCACGATGACACCATTCAAAAATCCCATCGCGTCAGTCCTGTCCAAAGCCCTGTTGACCGGACTGGTCGTCACCGCAATCTTCAGCACGCCGATCCAGGCGCGTGAGCACCGCACCGGCGATCGGCACACCGAACAGGGCGTGGGGGCGAACTCTCGCTTCGAGGGCGAGCGATCGATCGCTGCGCCGGCCTACCACGCATTTGCGCCAGTGCCCTCGGATCAACCGGGTGGGGTTTGCGATCACGGGGATAACCCGATGATATGCTGAGCATCCGACCTCGCCGGCGTCCGAAAGGATTGGCGCGCGGTGCGAAGCTCAAAGGTGCTTAGCCATTATCATCGCAACTTGCCGCACAGTTTAACGGCATTTCGGCCGACTGAGCGGCAGATTGCAGACCTGGCCGCCATGCGTGCCGAGGCGGATCGGGTCAATGGCGCGTACTGTCGGGCCGCGAAGGCAGAGAGGTCATTGCTTCCAGTTGCGCTGTTCGCGTCGCCAACATGGCGAGCAAGCTCTTGTGCAGCCGATCCCCGGGTTCGAAATTTTGCGCGAGCCTTCGGACGGTCTCGACAAATCGCATGCGATACGTCGCCGCCCTGTCGACGTCTCCGTACTTCGCGAAGATCTCGGCGGCCGTGCGGTACACCCGCCAGGAAGCAATCGGGAAGTCGGTACTGTCGACGATCTCCAGCGCGCGGGACAGCTGCAACCGGGCCTCCGCTGAATTGCCCAAGGCAAGCGCAGTACGGGCGAGCAGTCCGTGGGCCTGGGCCAGGTGATTGAGATCCGGAGCCGTGGCCACATAGTCGTGGAGCTGGCGCGCACAGCTCTCAGCCTGCGTAAAGTCGTCAACCTGCAAGTAATATTCGCCGAGACAATGATACACTTGCGTCGCGGCGGTAAATTCGATGTCGATGCCTTCTTCATGCCTGCGGCGCTCGATGTCGTCGAATTGCCTGCGAGCTCCCGACGGGTCGTTCAGCCCGACATAGGCCTTGGCGAGGACGGCCCGCTTGTGGAAGTACGTCGACTGATCGCCGACCAGCAGACTATCGTCGACGCTTTCGCAGAGCTCACGGGCTCCATCAAAGTCCATCGCTTCGACGTGCAACCACGCAAGCGTCAGCCGGCACAATGCGCTGCTGGGGCCGTTCGCGTTCCTGACGGCCAGTTCGAGGCCGGCCGTGATTTCACGTCGCAATTCGCGCCATTCGCCCAGATGAATAAGCGCGATCGACTCAAGAACGTTGAACAGAACAAAAGTGTAGACGTCGCCTGCCAGGCGCGCCAGCCGCTTGCCTTCCGTGCCGGCGCGGCGGCACTCCTGGTACCGCGACCTCCAGCAATCGACGATACCGGATATTCCATTGCGCCTGATCAGGATGCCATAATTCGTGGCATCCGCGCTCAGCTCGATCGCCCTGTCGCAGAGCGTGGCGTCCTGTTTGCGCCAGCCGTTGAGGAACAGGTTGACGCTCGCGCTGCTGCCCTGGACCAGAGCCTTGAATGTGTCGTCCGCCAGCGCCTGGCTTCGCGACAGCACGTCTTCAGCGGCCTCGAGGCAGGCGTGGCGATCCACGCGCAAGCAGAGGCTGCTCACCGCCGTGAGGCCGTTGAGCTGTTGCTTGATCTCGCCCGCTTGTTCGGCGCAGGCAATCATGTCTCGCAGATCGCGGATGGAGCCGGCGAGGTCGCCGCACGAGCGAAGAGCCCAGCTTCGCTCCCGCAAAAGAGCGACGCGGGTTGAGAATTTGTCGGCAGCATCGAAACGATCGAGTATGCCAAGCGCGCGGGTGAGATAGCTTGCGGCCTCCGCGTGGCCGAGGCGTTTCGTCGAGTTCTTTGCCGCTTCCCGGAGGTAACGCAACGCGCTCGGAAAGTCGCGACCCTGCTCGAAGTGAAGTGCGAGCGCGGGCGCTATTTCAGGGGTGCGGCCGGCATAGGCCTCCTCCAGCCTCTTGCCCAGGAACTTGTGCGTTTGTGCGCGGCGCCCGGGCGGCAGATTCTGGTAGATGATGTTCTGATAGAGAATGTGACGGAAGGCGTAGCAGCCCGAATATGTGCCATCGGGCCACTCGGAAGCCCCCGAACGAACGAGGATCTGATCCTTCCGGATCGACGCTTCGATGTCGCTTTCAACGTCGATCGCATCGTCGCACAGGCCGGCCGCAACGAGGGCCGCGGAGAATTCTTCGCCGGCAACGCTGGCGACATCGAGCAGGCGCCGCTCGTTGTCGGTGAGGCGATCGAGCTCGTGGCCGATCATGTTCACGAGGCTGTCTGGAATGCGGTCTTGCGCAAATGCCGCCTGTGAGGACAGGCGCCATCCGTCGTCGATTTCGATGATCGACTCCTGGTCGATCAAGTGCTTGAGCAGCGTGCCAACAAACAGGGGATGTCCCAGCGTTCGCTCGAAGACCGGCTTTGACAGGCTGGAGGCAAGCTGCTCGTCGCAGAAGCGCAATGCCAGGTAACGCTCGACCTCCGGACGCGACAACCGATCGAGGCGCAATTCGCTGCAATATCCATGAATCTCGAGATCCCGGTGCAGGCGAGGGATGGGATGCCCGCCGACGGAACTGTCGGCCGGACGATAGGAGCAGAGGACCAGCACGCGTGCCTTGCCGTTCCCGCGCGCGAAGCGAGACAGTACGTCGAGCGTCGCGAAATCGCTCCAATGCAGATCTTCGAGAACAAGAACCCAGGGGCGGTCGATGCTCAGCGCTTCCAGAAGATCGCAAAATTCGCGCAGCATCCGCTCGCGCGTCGCGCCGAACACTTCGTCCTGGAAAGCCGCGCGTTCCGATGCGTCGATGACGCCTGGCAATTGCAGGATCCAGGTGGGTGCGTGGGCGCGAACTGCCGAAATCAATTCCGGACTGTTTGCGCGATAACGGCTCACCAGCGCATCGATGAGTGGAAGAAAGACCTCGTCTGTTCCGAACCGTTCGGTGCAGCGCCCATAGAGCTGATCGAAGCCCTGTTCCGTCAGCTGCTCGAGCGCCTTGGCGACGAAGGCCGTCTTGCCGATCCCGGCTTCTCCGGTGACAAAAGCCATCTGCTGTTTGCCGGACAGGACGTGCCGCGTCATCTGGTCGATCGTCGCGAAGGAGGGGGTCCGGCCGACCACCAGGGTGGAGATTTCGGTTTTCAGAGGTACGACCGCGTTCTCGACCTCCCTGGCCGCTTCCCGCACCGTGCCGATAAAGCGGACGCCTTTGCGCGGCAAAGTCTTGATCAGCCGCTGCGTCTCGCCGGAATCGCCTATTCCGGTACGGGCTGCGTTGATGCGGGTGGTGAGCGCCGACTCCGAGACGATGCGTCCGCCCCAGATCGCACTGATCAGATCGTCCTTGGTCACCACCCGGGTGCGGTGGCGGATCAGATATTCGAGGACGTCAAAGACCTGGGGCTGCAACGGGATCGTACGTCCGTCACGGCGCAATTCCCGCCGGTCGGTGTCGAGGACAAACTCGTCAAATTGATACAGCAAAACAATGCCTTCGGAGGTGCGGCGAGGCGGATATTCAACCGGTACACCGGCCTGAAATCAAGCACGCCCGTCAGAATCAAGGAAACGATAAGAACAAATTAAGCTCGCCTTAAAGCGTGGCGAGGCGTCCCGCTCGATACTTCCAGCCGTATCCAGTCACTCACACAAGGTGCTCGTGTCATGCGCTTGGAAGAAAAGGCGCGGCGTCTCACCCGCGTGTTCTATGGGTTGTTGCTTCAGAAGATGTTTCAGTCGATCGCGGCATCCTCCGCACCATTGTTCAGCAGCAGAGCTTCAACCAGAAGCGATGCGTTGTTTTCTGCGAGTTCGTTTGTCGCCTCCACGGAATCTTCCCGAAAGGAGGGTTGGTTTGGGCGCCTCCTTCAAGCGCTCCACCATTCGCGACGGCTGCAGGCAGAGCGCACCCTTCGACAGAATCGTCACCTGACCGACGATGGGTGGCCCCAGTTTGCCTCTCGGTCAGATGTTGGAGGGCGTGACAATGCCGGTCAGTGAAAAGTCGTCCGAACGCAAGCTTCGGATTTCGGCGCCGGGCGAGACTACGCTGCTCGCAACGATCGCCATCTGCGTTGTCATTTTTCACATTCTTGCAGCCACGATGTTGACGTCGACCCGCCCGAGCGATGCTGGGGCACCGCCCGAGCCGCCCGGACTGTCGTCCGGGGACTGATCGCCAGGTCGCTATTCCAGGATTTGACAGACAAGAAGGGTTAGCTCATGGGCGACATGGCGTCGTTGTGCCTGCTCAGCATCGCCGTGTTTTGCGGCGCTTTCGTCTCGGGCCTCGCGGGCTTTGCCTTTTCGGCGGTGGCCGGCGCGATTCTCCTTCACGTTCTCCCACCACGGGAGGCGGTCCCGCTGATGATGGCCTGCAGCATCACCGTGCAAGCCGCGGGTCTTTGGGCGTTGAGAAAAAGCATCTGCTGGAAACAGAGCTCGGGACTGGTCGTCGGCGGATTGCTTGGCGTTCCGATCGCCGTGTGGTTGCTGCAAGCTGCGGACGCCCGGATCTTCAGGGAGAGCTTTGGTCTCGCCGTCGCCTGCTACGCGGCCTACACGTTGTTCCGGCCGGCGCTTTCTGATCGCCTGCAGATGAATGCGGGACGCAATGCATTGATCGGCTTCGGCGGAGGCTTTGTCGGCGGGTTAACGGCAATGCCGGGTGCAATACCGACCATATGGTGTGACATCCACGGCGTGCCGAAAACCGAGCAGCGCGGAATGGTTCAACCCTTCATCGCCGCGATGCAGATATTCGCACTGGGTCTCATGCTGATCCGAGGAGATCTGTCGACAAAGGTCCTGGTTGACTTCGCCGTCGGCATCCCGGCGCTCGTTGCTGGAACGGCGCTCGGGATTTTTGTCTTTCGCTGCGTCAATGACGCACTGTTCCGGCGAATTATCCTCAGCATCTTGCTGGTTTCGGGACTGTTGCTGGTAGTGTAGTTACGCCGGTCGCGCCTCCAGGTGAGGGTGACGAGGCCCTGCAGCGGTGCGATCCTCGTCACCCGGTTCAGCTTAGCCCGCGCTTTTCGGGACCGGTGTGTTGAGCAGCTGCTGCTCCCACAGGAACGCGATGCCACTGCCGCCGGCGTGCTGCACGATCACCTCCGTCAGCTTGACGGCCTGGTCGGCCCTGGCCCAATCGCGCTGCCATTCGGCCGCCACTGCCAACCAGGTCATCATGTTGGCGCCGGCGGTTATCATGCGCTGGATGGCGACCTCGTGGGCCTCGACCGAAACGGCACCGGACGCATCCGTGACGACAGTGACGTCCCAGCCTTCGCCGAGGGCCTGGATCGTCGGCATCGCGACGCATATCTCGGTCCATAGACCGGCGATGATCAGCTGCTTGCGGCCCGTGGCCTTGACCGCGTCCACCACCTTCTTGTCCTGCCAGGTGTTGATGAAGGTGCGGTCGATCACCTCCTGTCCGGGGAACACGTCGGTGATCTGGGGGAAGAGGAGGCCACCACGCTCGGCAATCACGCTCGTCAGGATCGTGGGGACACCGAAGGCCTTTGCTGCCTTCGCGAGAGCTGCCGTGTTGTTGATCACCATCTGCGGTTCATGGCTATTCACGTTCGCAAGCTGGTAGGGCTGGTGATCGATCAGAACGAGCACTGAGTCTTCGGGACGAAGCAGCGACGCAAGGCCGTTACGAAGTTTCATCATGACATCCTTTGTTGCCGTTGGATGCGGCATCGGTTTTGGGGAGACGTTCGCCAAGGGCGGCGTCACCTGGAGGACTTATTGCCGTTCCCGTCTTCGATGCGGTAGTACCGTTTCGTGGCAAGCTGTGTCGCGGAATGAGGAACGCCAAGGTGGACATCGAAGAGCTGCGGACATTCGTGGAAGTTGCTGATGCGGGCGGAGTTTCGCCTGCTGCGCTCCGGCTCGGCGTCTCCAAGTCGATCGTCAGTCGACGGCTCCTGCGGCTTGAATCCGAGCTTGGTGTCCAGCTTCTGGCACGAACCACCCGCGGCGCCGCTCTAACGGAAGCCGGGGCGACGTTCCGAGACTATGCTGCGAGGGTCTGCACCGAGATCGACGTAGCCGAAGAGACGATCCTGCCTGCCGGAGAGCTTCGCGGACGCTTGCGCGTTGCCGTGCCGCTGTCCTTCGGATCGACCTACTTCGCTCCCGTGATGGCGGAAATGGCGCGACGACACCCCCAGCTCCAGATCCAGACCTGCTACAGTGACCAATTCGTCGATCTCATCGCAGGAGGTTACGACTGCGCGATCCGGATTGGCCATCTTCAAGCTTCCAATTTGATCGCCAAGCGCGTCGGACCGATCCACGGCAAGTTCGTCGCGAGTCCTGGCTACATCAGGGAGCACGGGTCGCCCGAGACACCCGAGCAACTCGTCGCCCATCAAGCACTCATGCAGGGCACCGAAACCTGGCAGCTCATGGACGGCGACAAGATCATCACGGTTCGTCCACAGGGTCGCTTCAAGGCCGACAACGGCACGGCTCTGGTGGTCGCCGCAACAGCAGGGCTCGGGATTGCCTACCTCCCCGATTTCCTCACCAATGAATTGCTGGCATCGGGGGCGCTCGTTTCAGTCATGACCCGTCATCCACCACCTCCGGCGGGTGCCTATGTCATCCGCCCGCCAGGCCAGCATCCCGCGCGGAAGCAGTGCGTTCCGAGTCCTCACGGAGTTGCTGATTGAGCATTGCGACCCGGTGAAGTGATTGACACGCTGGTGAGCCCGGCAGGACTCGAACCTGCAACCAGACCATTATGAGCGGCCGGCTCTAACCATTGAGCTACAGCCCCCGCCGCGAGACGGTGGGCCGTGCTGCTGCCCCAGCCGAGGTAATCTTTCGCTTGCCGGAGGCTGCTGCCGGTCAGAACGCGCGACCTCGCGGGTGCAGCTACGTTGGGCGGGTTGTTGACGGCGTCCACTTCCTCCAAGTCAGGCAATACCTAAAATTCGATCGATCTGATTAGGCGGACCTTATGCCCGATCCAAGGCGGCGGGAGTGATTTTACCGCGTGTTCAGGTCTGGGTGGTGTCATCGCCCATTCCTTTGAAATCCGCTTTTGTCGTTCGATTATTTTCAAACTGCGAGCGCATCAATGGCTGCTATCACGTCATTCCTGGCCGAGTTGGACGAAGCAGTTGCGAGAGGAAATCCCGAGAGTTGTCTGCGGGCGCTCTGGCATGCGGCAGACATCCTGATCGCCGGCACTTATTCCGAGGATCAGATCTGGACGTTCGGTGAGGTCATCGGTCGTCTCGCGCAGGAGATTGAAACGAGCGCGCGGGCGAAGCTCGCGGGAAAGCTCGCATGCAGCCAAAATGCGCCCTATGCGTTGACCCGGCAGATGGCAAGCGACGACTGCATCGATGTCGCATGGCCGATTCTCAGCCAGTCGGAGCGCCTCGACACCGAGACATTGATTGCGTGTGCCAAGAACAAGAGCCAGCAACATTTGCTCGCAATCTCTAGGCGACAAACGGTCCCGGAAGCGGTCACCGATGTCCTGGTGGTGCGGGGATCTCCCGAGGTCGTAACCTCGGTCGCATCAAATGCTGGGGCTAGTCTCTCCAAATCCGGATTTCTGCACCTGGTGCGGCGATCGGAAGGGGATTCGATCCTCGCCGAGTCCGTGGGACTGCGAAAGGATATTCCTCGACATCTCTTCCACCAGCTGATCGCCAAAGCCTCCGAAGAGGTGCGGCAAAAACTGAAGAGGGAGCGTCCGGATATCGAACATCAGGTCCATCGCGTCGTCGTCGATGTCACCGGGGCCATTCACGCCAGGTTTGGCCCGGCGTCGAAGGATTACTTCACGGCGAAACGCACGGTGGCAAAACTGCACGAGAGAGGCGAATTGACGGAAGACAAGGTCTTCGAGCTTGCTCACTCTCTCAAGTTCAACGAGACCACCGTCGCCCTGTCGTTGCTCTGTGGGCTTCCGATAGACGTCGCGGAACGGGCATTGATCGAGAAGGATCGCGAGCCGGTGTTGATCCTGGCCAAGTCTCTCGATTTCTCATGGCCCACCACGATGGCGCTGCTGTTCCTGGGCGCGGCCAACTACCGGATAACCGTTGGCGAGCTGGATCAATTGAAGATCGATTTCCACCGGTTGAATGTCAAAGCGTGCCGGGAGGTCGTCACTATCTACCGAACGCGGAAGGAGGAGGTCTTCGGCGGCTCGTCTCAACAGCCTCGGCGCATGATCTAGGATCGCAATTGCGGTGACACAATTGCGGTGAGAGTGCACTTAATTCATGAGCCTTCGAACCCGCGAAACGGCCGGACTCATTGAGTGCACTGTCACCGTAATCCCGACGTCAGACATGCGTGGATGTGGGTGTGGCTCACGCAACGGTGAGCGTGCTGATGTGCCGTTCGCGCAGCTGTGATTTTCCACGGCGTGTCTTTTCTCAAGCGCATACCTAGCTAATCCTT
This sequence comes from Bradyrhizobium sp. Mp27, assembly GCF_029953005.1. Taxonomy (NCBI): domain Bacteria; kingdom Pseudomonadati; phylum Pseudomonadota; class Alphaproteobacteria; order Hyphomicrobiales; family Nitrobacteraceae; genus Bradyrhizobium; species Bradyrhizobium sp. Mp27. The sequence goes on from NZ_JASAUS010000051.1 coordinate 26,507, forward strand.
ATCAAAAAATTCGCAGGAAACGCTTTCAACAGAGCAGCCGATTCTAGCCAGCGCGAACGCTCCGCACGAAGACAACAACCGTTCGGAGTACGATTATGATTGGATTCAGGACTTCCATTATTGCAGCGATGATGTCGATTGGCGCGATAAGCTCTGCAAGTGCCCAGTGCCCGACGTGGGCGACTTCAAATCCAGCTTCGTTTCAGGCGCAATATCCCAACAGGGATATATTGAACGACTGCGAGTTGACGCCGGCAGGCAGAATGGGCCTCGAGCTCCCCGGCGGCGCGGCTCCCTGGTATGGGCCCAACAGGGCTTATGGGGCAATGCCTGGCGTTGCTCAACACCACAGCTTTCAGCACCGATCGCGGTGAGTAGAGCCGCCGAAGGCAGCCTTTGACCCATCTCGACCATCTCCCGGCGAATGCCCGCTTGGGCAACGGGCTCGCTAAATTGCCGCACAGACCGCTGCAAGGTGCTAACCTCGCCAGCCAATAGCGTGGCCCGTACAGGGGGGACGCATGCGACGGCGGGAGTTCATCGAATATCTCGGCGTTTTTGGCGCTGCAGCCGGATCGACATTGTTTGGTCAAGGCTCAAGAGCGCAGCCCGCGCGAAAACGTCCGCTCATCGCATGGGCAGGAGCTGCACCTCCGGGGGTGACGTTGCCCAATTCATAGTAGACTTGGCGTTCGGCAATTTCGTTAAGGGGCTCTCGGAGTTCGGCTACGAGCAAGGCCGTAACATCGATATCATTCGGCGACAGGACATCTTCCCGGACCGGGTACCGTCTATTGAGGAGATGGTGGCTCTGCTCAAACCCGATATCATCGCTGTGCCAGCAACACTGGAAGCCGTCGCTGCCCGAAATGCAACATCGACAATACCGATTGTCTGTGTAGCGCTTGCCGATGCGGTCCATCTCGGCTTGATCGCCAGCGAGGCTCGCCCAGGAGGAAATGTAACGGGCATTGAGCCCTACGTCGCGGGTTTGCCGACCAAGCAAATTGAACTCGTGCGAGAAATCGTGCCGAAGGCAAGGCGCGTCGGACTGCTCATCAACACGAACGATCCCAAGGGGCCGCCTCAAGTCGGGGATTTGAGGGCAGCTTGTGGGGCTTTGAGCCTCAGCGTGGTCGAAGCCGATGCCAGCGCGGCGAAGGACATTCCGAATGCGCTCGCTGCGCTGGCGAACGAAAAGGTCGATGTCGCCGTTGTCCTTCAGACCAACCTGCTGCTCAACATGAGCGAGCAGATCGGCGCTATCACGCTTGAAAAGCGGCTGCCGACCGTCTTCGGATATCGCGAGCACGTTGTCCACGGCGGCCTTGTGAGCTATGGCGTTGACTTGCGCTGGTGCTTTCGTCGCGCCGGCTATTTTGTGGACAAGATCCTCAGGGGGGCACACCCGGGCGATCTTCCCATCGAATTTCCAAGCAAGCTGTGGTTGGCAGTCAACCTCAAAACGGCAAAGGCTCTCGACGTGGCTGTACCGCCAGGGCTGCTCGCCCGCACCGACGAGGTGATCGAGTGAGGACGGCTTACTTCTCCTGATGGCCCCAATGCGAAGTGCAAGCGAACTGCGAAGTGGTCCGCTTGTCGGGCGGACCGGAAGTGACCGGCCGACTTCCCAAGCGCCGTTTTTGACCCGCTGCGGACATTGCGTCGCACGGTTAGGGCGGGCTGCCAGCCCTTTTCTCGCTCGGCTCCCGGTTGAAAGATGCTAGGCTGTGTGCCTCAATCGGGCGCTTCAAACGAGTAACTCAATGAGGCGGCGCGAGTTCATCACGCTCGTCGGCGTTGCCGCGGTTATGGGCCCGAGCCCGGCGCGGGCGGAGCAGACGAGAAAGCTACCCATCATCGGATTCTTGGGCCCGGCCTGGTCGGCCCAGGATTTCGAGGATCGGTTGCGCGAACTCGGTTGGATCGCGGGGCGGACCGTTGCGATCGAGTATCGCTCTGCGGAGGGACATACCGAACGCTCCAAGGAAATTGCGACCGAGTTCGTCCGGCTCAAGGTGAATGTCATCGTCACGGTGGGGGGATCTCCGACCCTCGCGGTAAAACGTGCGACATCGCTCATCCCAATTGTCTCCATTTCTGGCGACCCTGTTGGCAGCGACCTCGTCGCAAGTTTGGCCCGACCGGACGGCAATGCGACCGGCCTGGCGCTCAACCCCATCAGTCTTGCCGGCAAGCGCCTCGAGTTGTTGCGCGAGGTTGTCCCGGGTTTCCGCCGCTTATCCGTTATGGTCAATGCCAATAGCCCCGGTTTCAAAAACAGGATGGATGAGGTGCAGGCGGCGGCCTCCGCGCTCGGCCTCGAGGCGACGATATTGGAAATCCGGCGCGCAGAGGACGTTGCATCGGCTTTCGAGGCCCTCGGGGACCGTACGGACGCACTCTATGCCGTCGGCGTCCCACTCACCTTCGCCATTGCGACCCGAGCGCTGACCGCGCGAATTCCAACGATGTTTGAGTACCGAGAGTTCGTCGATGCGGGCGGGCTGATGTCCTACGGCGTGGACGCAACCCACCTATGGCGGCTTGCCGCGACCTTTGTCGACAGGATTTTGCGCGGGGCGAAGCCCGCCGACTTGCCAGTCCAACAGCCGACCAAGTTCGACCTCGTCATCAATCTGAAGACCGCCAGGGCACTCGGTCTGAAAGTACCGGAGTCATTCCTGTTACGCGCCGACGAGGTGGTTGAATGAGCGCGGCTGCCGGGCAGCCTCCAAGGGACCGCCGCCCAGGAACTGGCTGGAAAGCATGTCCGCCCGAGCTGCATGGTGTGAGACGAGAGCAAATATCGCTGCATTGGACAACAGGCCGAGATTTCGCGAGAGCCGCCCGGCGCTGCTCCAGCTCCTATTTCGCGCTCGCGAATACATCCGCTGCGTAGACGACCTTGCCACCCACGACCGTCAGCAGAGACGCCGTGGCGCCAATTTGCTCGACGGGGACGGACATGAAATCCCGGTCGAGAATCGCGAAGTCGGCGAGCTTGCCGTTTTCGAGCGTGCCGCGCCGCGTCTCGTCGAAACAGAACCAGGCGCTTCCCACGGTGTAGAGGCGCAAGGCATCTTCGCGGCTGGGTGTTTCGTCCGGCCCGCGCGTCGATAGTCCGCCGACGGTCTTGCCGTCGAGCATCCATTGCAGCGCCACGAACGGATTGTAGGATGCGACCCGATGCGCATCCGTGCCGGCCCCGACATGGACGCCCGTGCGCAACGCCGTGACGATGGGCGGCATCTGGCGCGCAGCTTCGCCGGCCTGCGCCACGATACGGTCGCCTCCGAGGTACATGGCGTCCTGCATGGTCCAGCCCACACCAAGGGCCTTCATCCGCGCCAGCGTTTCGAGCGAGGTGTTGTCGAGATGGGCGATGGACCAGCGCAACGGCGCGATCGGCGTCTCCTTGTTGACCTCTTCATAGAGGTCGAGGAGGTGATGGACGGATTTGTCCTCCTGCCAGTGGATGGTGACGGTCAGCCCTTGTTTGGCCGCCCAGCGAATGATCTCGAGGAACTTGTCCTTCGTCGCCGCATCGGGCGCGTTGTTGTTGTACATGGCGCCGGTGATCCGCTCGCCGATTCCGTTGAATCGCAGCATGTCGTCGCCGAATCCCATCGGCAGGAACGGCGTGAGGTTCTTGTACTCCTCGAATTCTGCGCCGACATTCTGGGCGAACAGGCTGTAGGCAACCCGCACCGACAAGGATTTGTCACGCCAGAGCTTCTGCAAGGCGGCGTAGTGGCTCGGATAAATGCTGAAGCCGCCGGGATCGACGATTCCGGTAATCCCGAGACGATTGAGCTCCGTGAAGAACTGCCGGGTGCCTGCGACATTGTCTTCGAAATTCGGCCTTGGCAGGCGATCGAACAGCGCGGAAATGCTGACGATGGTGCCGTTGAACCAGCCCGTGGTTTCACCCGATGCGGCGCGTTCGGCCGTGATCCCGGCCAGCAACTGATCCGCGGATATCCCGAGGGCCTGCTGCGCTTTCGGCGTCATCAGCAGCGCCGCATAGAACAGCTGGATGTAAGCCGGATTGTCGGGAACCGCCGACATCACCTCGGCTAGCGTGGGCCGCCGCTTCTCCGCAAACTGCAATTCGCTCCAGCCGCCGGCCACGATGATCCATGACTCCGGGCGCGCTTTGGCCGCCTGGCGCAGGCGTTCCATGGCCTCGCCAATGGTCTTTGCGCCGATCCAGTTGACCTCGGTTGCGTAGGTGAGCCCGGCGCGCACGGCGTGAATATGGGAATCGATCAATCCCGGAATGATGGTGCGTCCGCCGGCGTCGACGCGGCGCGTCGCGGGCCCGATCAGGCCTTCCATGGCATCGTTGCCGCCAACTGCAACGATCTTGCCGTCGCGGACTGCGAGAGCCTGCGCGATCGTCGATGCGGGATCCAGCGTCACGATCTTTGCGTTCGTGACAATGAGGTCGGCCTTTTGTGCGTAAGCCGAAGTGGCCCAGCACGAGATCACCAAAATCGCCAGAAGCTTGCGCATGTTCAGTCCCGGAATGAGAGAGGCAGGAATGAGAGAGGCAGGAACGGCGCCACACATCCGCCGCTGGATGCGCTCGCGGGCATCGCGTGTCGCAACGGGGAGTGTCGCGATCTTGATCATGTCTGGCTCCAACAAAATCAGCCGGTCCACCGGAAAATTCGGTCAAGGCCCAAATCATTGATTTCGCAGCCCGCCTTCGCCCGTCGGGCTTCGGCGCGGCAGCCTTCGCCCGCTTCGCTTGCCATTTGTGGCACCGGCTTGCCTAGCCGAAGCTCGCGAAGCTGTCGGGACCAATCAAAAGCGAGTCGCTTAACCCATTGATTTATCGCGGCCTGCCAAAAATTCTCGAGTCGAAAAACCCAAGAATCATGAGTCGATTTTCACCAAAAGCCAAAGCTCGTGAGTCGATAGGGGAAGCGCGCTCGATATTGAGTTCTGAGTTCGCGTTGCCCGCTAAATGTCGTAGGTCGAAGTCTCGTCAAAAGCAGCAACTAGCGGGCCGCGACTCGTGAACTAGGCCGCGAATTCTGACAAAAGCTCGAGCCCGCGAAAGCAGGTCCATCGACATCCGCGGGCGAGCATGCGCACTTGGCGGCGGCGATCCCCTGGCGCTTGTAAGCCGCGATCTTCTTCAGGATCCTCGACATCAGTCTTTCCTCGTGCGGGGTCTCGTTTGGCGACACACATTTTCGCGCGAGGCGCGCGTAGCGGGCGCCTTTGGCAATCAGCACCGCGGCAAACCGGGCAGTGAATTCGATCTGATAGCGATCTCGAATACTTCTACGCATCGGAATTTGGTCACAGTTGTAGCGCGCTTCGTCCGCGCTGAAACCATGCCGTGACCGGCTCGTCGCGTACTGGCTCGTCCTTTGGCGTCAACAGCCATTTCTCGAAAGAGCAGGTGCGCAATGGTCGACCGACACGCAGTTGAGTCGCCGCAAAAACAAGAAGTGAAGGTGTTTCATATGACGAATAGCAGAGATCTCGCCGATACTAGGTGCAGTTCATCGGCGGGGGTGGGACGCTTCCGATGTGATTCGTACTCCGGCAGCCTCGCGTGAGGAGGATCGGATATCGCCGTCAGGGCGGCAACCAACGCTCCTCTGGAAAATCTGTTTGAAACGCCGGGGTAATCGTCTCCGGCGAACGAATATTCTAAGGTTGGGGCCAGTTCGCAAGTGACACTCCTGTCAAGGGTATTCGTGCTGGTGGCTGTCGCGCTTTTGCCGGCGATCGCGCTCCAGGCGTACAACGAATTCGATCGGCGGCGCGCGCGCCAACTCGAAGTGCAGGACCATGCGCTCAGCCTGGCCAAGCTCGCGGCGGCAGACCAGCAACAAATCGTCCAGGGAATTCGTCAGGTTCTGATCGCGCTGTCGGAACTCCCATCGATCAAGTCGAGGGACAGCCTGGGATGCACTACTTACCTCGATGCAATTAAGCAGCGGTTTCCCGCATTCATTACCCTTATCGTGACCGACTTGAAGGGGCTGAGTTTTTGCCACACCGGCGGCAATCATAAGCAGGTTGACGTTTCCAAGCGCGCCTATTTCGCGAGCGCGCTCGCGACCGGTGCATTCACGGTCGGAGAATTCTCGATAGGTCTGTCGTCCGGCCGAAAAGTCATACTGTTTGCGCTGCCGTTCTACGACGACAATGGGAGTATGGGCGTCGTCATCATTGCGAGTCTCGGCCTGGAGTGGCTCGCCGACTACATCGCTCAAAAGGGAGCCTCGAAAGGAGCCGCGCTCGCCGTCACGGACCGCAACGGAACCTATCTCGCCCGCTATCCCGACAACGACCGGTTCGTCGGTACAAAGATGCCCGGTGACAAATATTTGACGATGGACGAACGCGGGGCGGTCGATATCGTCGACGTCGATGGCGTCGAGCGGATCGAAGGCTATTCCGCCCTTCAGGACGACTCCGGCGGGCTTGTCGTCAGCTTCGGCCTCGACAAGGCGCAGGCTTTCACCGAGATCCAACGCGAAACGCTGCGCGACACCTTCCTGATCCTCTTGAGCACCGTGCTGGTGTTGGCACTGGCATCGTTGGGCGCCCGGCAGTTCATCCATCGTCCGCTTGGGCAGCTGGTCGATGCCGCGAACCAATGGCGGCTCGGCGAATTTTCCCGACGCGTGGACATCAGCGGAAATGCAGAAATCGTGCGGGTGGCCGACGCGTTCAACACCATGGCTGATGCGTTGGAGCACCGTGAGCGGGAATTGTCCAAGGCGAAGGATATGGCCGAGGAGGCCGCCGCCCGGATCACGACCATCTTTGAGAGCACGAACGACAGCGTACTTATCATCGATCGGGACTGGCGCGTCAGCTATCTCAACGGACCGGCCTGGGCACAGGTCGCCGAGGGCCGCGATATCATCGGCATGCCCCTGTGCGAGGCGTTCCAAGACGGCCGCGACATTGAAGTCTTGCACCAAATTCGGGAGAAAATGTCAGAGCAACATCCGGCATTCGTCGAAACGTACTGCCCGTACCGGAATATCTGGTACGCAATCAATGCGTTTCCTTCCAGCCAGGGCACCGCAATTTTTCTCCGCGACATCACCGAACACAAGCATGCGCTGGAGGCGCGCCGCCGGGCCGAGGAGCAGTTGCATCAGAGCCAGAAAATGGAGTCCGTAGGCCAGCTCACTGGCGGAGTTGCGCACGACTTCAACAACCTGCTTACGGTAGTCTCCGGGAATCTCGAACTCGTCGAGACGGCCACGGATGTTGGAAAGGTTCGCAAGTTCGCCGCGGCCGCACGGCGCGCCATTAATCGGGGAGCAAAACTGACGGCGCAGCTCCTCGCTTTCTCGCGGCAGCAGACATTGAACCCAAAGCCGGTGAACGCCAACCAGCTCATTTCCGAGTTCCAGGAACTCATTCGTCAGGCTGTCGGGGCAGGGTGCGAGGTCAGGTTGCGGACGGACGATCGATTGTGGCTTTGCAACGTTGATCCGGCGCTGCTGGAGACTGCCCTGCTCAACCTGGTGCTCAATGCACGCGATGCCATGCCGGATGGCGGTGTGCTCGAGATCGAGACGAAGAACTTCGTAGGGGAGGAGGGCGCTGTTGCGGGGTGCTCGGCTAGACCATACGTCAGGCTGTCCGTCGCAGACACCGGGTGCGGGATGTCTCCCGAAGTGCGGGATCGGGTGTTTGAGCCCTTCTTCACGACCAAGGAGGTCGGCAAGGGGACCGGCCTTGGCCTCAGCATGGTCTATGGCTTTGTCCGACAGTCCGGAGGACACATTACCATTGAAAGCGCACTTGGAGTGGGGACCACGATTGCTTTGTATCTGCCTAAGACCACGCCAAGGCCTGAAGCGGAGAAGGAAACCACGCAGCCCCAGGCTATAGCGACCGGCTCGGAGCGAATCCTTTTGGTGGACGACGACGAGGATATTCTGCAAGTCACGTCGACAATGCTGACCAGCTACGGCTATCAGGTTTCCTGTGCTCGGAACGGCGCTGAGGCGCTTCGGATTCTTCAGAGCGACCAGGAATTTGAACTCTTGTTTAGCGATATTGTGATGCCAAACGGTATGACCGGAGTTGAGCTTGCCCGCGAAGCGAGGCGACTGCGGAGAGGCATCAAGATACTGCTCACGTCGGGTTACGCGAGGGATGTATTGCAACGACATGATGCGGTGGATGAATTTCCGATCATCCGCAAACCTTTTCGCTTTGTAGACTTGGCGCGGAGTCTCCAGGCAGTCCTGCGCGGTGCAACATCCTTGTCAGCCGACCGTTAAGGCTGGGAGCACTGAGCTTGCTGCATTGTCGTTCGACCTTGATTGCGTTTGCTATGGTCCGGTGAGATCGTTTCTGGTGCGAAAGTGGAGCGGTTACCATTCCGATCGAGCTGAGTATTGGCGACGCTCGGCCACGAGCGCGGCTCTTGATCGACGCGCTGCGACCTGTTCGACAGTATAGAACGAGGCGAGTGTCCGCGCTGGGCGCTGTACATTCAGCTGACTAGTGACGCGCAGGCCAAGGCCTTCGGGTTCAATCCGTTCGATCCGACCAAGGTGTGGCTGATGGGGCGAGAGGCAGTGGTGTCGCATTATCCGCGGATGCCGCATTTTACGGAAGATATTATCCAGGTCTTCTTCGATGAGATCAAGCAAAAGCCGGAGACCATATTCGGGAACGTCAAGGCGGATGTTCCGGCCGACAAATCCGGTCATCAGCCAATCGCGCTGGAAAGGCTGAGCCTTGGGATCATGAGGTCTCCACAGGAAGCGTGAAGACGTAGCCGACGCCGCGTTCGGCGCGGATGATCGGGGAGCTACCCCCACTGTCCCCGAGCTTGCGGCGCAAGCGCATGACTTGCATGTCGATGCTGCGGTCGAATACGTCTTCGTGGACGCGCGTCGCCTGTAGCAGGTATTCGCGTGACAGCGGCCGTTGTGGTGCAGCGAGGAATGCTGTCAACAGAGCATATTGGCCCTTGGTGAGGGGGACCGGTTCGCCTCGCGGATTGGTGAGGCGGCGTGTCCGCCGCTCGAGGCGCCACCCCCCGAAGCGAAGGCTGCCTCTTTCGCTCTCGCGCTGCGGTTTTGTCGGTCGGGCGTTCCGGCGTCGCAAGATGGCGCGGATGCGGGCCAACAATTCCCCCAAGCTAAATGGCTTGGTGATGTAGTCGTCAGCTCCGAGCTCCAGCCCGACGATTCGGTCGATTTCGTCGGGCCGGTGCCCGGTCGTAATGATGACGGGTATATCGGATCGCGCGCGGAGTTCACGAAGCAGATCGAGGCCATCTTCTCGTCCGAGCCGCAAATCGAGGACGATCAGATCGGGTTGGTTGCGCGCAAGCAGCGGTGCCACGTCGCACAGCCGGGATGCGCAGATCACGCGGACGTCATTTTCCTCGAGATAATTCGCCACCAGGATGCGGACGGCGTCATCGTCCTCGACGAGGAGGCATGTGAACGTGCGGTGCTCCTTGATGGGTGTGTGCGTTGGTCCAAGCGGCCCATGTGCCGCCGCGGCGACAAGAGCGGTTGGATTATTGGTCCGTTCGTCCATTTCATGTTCTCCGACGCTCCCGGATCGCTTTGGGATGCGCGATATCGAATACGCGTCTTGCGACGCCAATCTGCGGATCAAGTAAGTGGCCGTGCCTTTACAAGAGTGTGATTGCGGCGGTGACGCGAAAGGCCGGTCGTGAAATCAATTCGTACCGATTTGCCAAATGGGCGCGCCTTGCGCGCAACATGGAGTCGCCGTGCAATAGCTCGGCACGACAGGTTCGAAAGGCGTGGAATTTAAGCGCTTCAAGGGGGACGACTACGACCTCTCCCGTTGGCAGCACGTGCATACGATTACATCGGTGCGCGAGTTGATTTCAGACTGCATGAACGCTTCGCCGGAAATGGGGGCACGGCTTGGAAGTGACCTCCTTTCGATGGGGCGCGGCAGCACCGCGCCCCAACGGGTCTCACTCGGAGAGGATCGGCGTCGGTGCTGGCCGAAACGCAAGGTGCCGTTCAATTTCGGCGCGGCGCGGTTCAAGTGACTCAGGCAGGCAGAGAGACTGACCGAGATCTTCCCTATCCTCGTCTACAGTAAAATCGCTGGGCGTCGAGACGGCACAGATATGGCCGTCGGGATCACGAAAATGGAAGATCTTCGAATAGATTGCGTCCTGAATGCCGGAAACCTCGACGCCGGCGCGCTTCAGGCGTGCGCGTTGATCGGCAAGCGCCGGCACGTTTTCGACCTCCAACGTGAAATGATGGGAAAGACCGGTTCCGAGCCGTCCCGGGGCATAGTTGGGCAGGCCGAAGAACGTGATCACCGAACCGGGAGAAAGGTCTTCATCGCAGGGATAGTAGTAATGCGTTCCCCCCTTCTCGTCGAGATAGTCGGTCTTCTTGATCAGATTCAGTCCAACTGTTTCGACGAAAAACTTCTCCGTACGCTCTGCGTTGCTGGATATTGACGTGATATGGTGGAACCCACGCAGCGCATAATCATCGGTGATAAACGGCATCGGAGCCGGCCAAGTTTCTGACGCGATGGACAATTCGCTCCGGCCGCCGACCAGATTTTCCGCAGGCTGATGCTTGAATTCCGATCCCAGAACAACTTCGTCACGGCCGAAACCGGGTTCCGATGTTGCGATTTCGATGATTGCGCCGTCCGGGTCGGGAAAATAGATCGCATGGAAGTAGTGTCGATTATAGGGGCCAGTGACGTGAATGCCAAAGTCCGTAAGCCGCCGCTTCCACTTCAAGAGTCCGTTTCGATTAGGGACGTGAAGGGCAAGATGATGGTTGGTGCCGGCACCCCAGCGCCCCTTAGGATCACCTGCGCGCGGGTTTGAAACAGCATCTGCCGCGAGGGCGGGATCGGTAAATCCCTCCTTCGGCATCATGTAGAAGATCGGATTCCATTCAAGATAGGTTACGGTTTGCGAGCGTGGGAGCTCCTCCGCGAGGCTGTTAAAGCCGAAGGTGATCACTGGCAATCGTCCATCGAGATGGCTGACAGTGCGCTTGACAACGCGAAGACCGAGTATGGCCGTATAAAAATGCACGATCCTTTCGAGATTCGAGCAAACGAAGGTCTGGCTGTTGACGCCGTTGATGATCATCTGGTTCATGATTTTAGCCTCTCCTGTTGTTCGGCGCTAAGACAACTCTCCCAGCAAGGCGGACTTCCGATCTGGGCGATGATGGCAGCGGACAGCGCTCTTACTTTCCGTGCCAGAAAACGGTTCTGCGGATAGACGATGGAAAGGTCGTCGGGCACCAGCTGCCAATCGAGATCGACGACCTGGACCTCTCCCGCCTCGATCGCCTTGTGAACGATGAAGAGGGGCAGCGCTGCAATCGCCACGCCGTCTTTCACCGCCGCCAGCTGGATATCGCCGCTATTGACCCTCATGCGGCTCTTTGGCGTCACGCTCTTGAGCTCGTCGCCCCGGCGGAAGATCCATTCCGACTGAGGGGTGAGATTGGCATAGCTGACGGCGTAGTGGTTCTCGAGACTCTCGATCGAGTGGGGGTTTCCGTTCTCGGCAATGTAGCGCGGCGAGCAGACCACTACCCGATTGCTCTGCCCGAACCGGCGCGCGATCAGCGCGGAATTCTTCAGCCTTCCAATTCGGACCGCCATGTCGAAGGAGTCGCCGACCAGATCGTGCATGCGGTCGTCGAATTCGATCTGGAGATCAATCAAGGGGTGGTTTTGTAAGAAAGTCGAAAATACATCAGTCAGATGTCGTACAGCAAAACTCATCGGGGCGGCGATGCGGATCGTGCCGGAGAACTCGTCCTGCCGATCGCTCACCTCCTCGGCTGCGAGCTGGAAATCCTCGATGATTTTCTGGCAACGCTCAAAGAAGTATTTACCGCTGTCGGTGAGGGCCTGCTGCCGCGTCGACCGGCTCAGCAGCCTGACATTCAGGGCTGCCTCCAGTGCGCTGAGGCGTTGACTGACGACGGACTTGGAGACGCCAGACGCCGGCCAGCTTCTCGCATGCTTCCCGCTTCGACGATTGCGATAAACGTCGTGATGACATCGATACGAAGATTGGCGGGCTTCATGCCGCTCCGTGTGCGTTCTTGGCCAACTGCACCTCCCTTTGATTCATCCCAACACCAGTCCCTTTGGTCGGCGCTAAAGTTCATTATCCCTGGCGTCGATCCAGTCGGTACCTTTAGGTTGCAGGCAGTATAAAGTCTGCGCATTGAACCCGACAGAACCGGACGGCCATCTCGCCAACCCGGTATTGCTTAAGCAAGGAGTCCCTCGCATCGGGGCCGCGAAAGGCGCGCCATATCGTCTGTTGCTGCTCCGGACTTTCAGGTTACTTCTGCCTGATCTCCTCGCCGAGTGCCCACTTCGAGAAGAAGGCATTGATGCCGAAGGCGGTGTGCTCCTTGAGGATGTCCATCACGCCTTGGTAGGTTTCCTGGCGTCCCCAATCCTGCTGCAGTTCATAGACGAAGTGTTCGGCGGTGGTCGAAACTGCGCCGGCTTGGATCATGCGCTCGACGGCCCGCTCGTGAACCTGCAAGTCCGTGTCCCCGCAGGCATCCGCAACGAAGAAGATCTCGTATCCGCGGCGAAGACCCTCGATGACGTTGAACGCCGTGCAGGCACCGGTCCACAGGCCGGCAATGACCAGCCGCTTGCGTCCGGTTGCCTCCACGGCGGAGACGAAGCCGGAATCGAGCCAAGCATTGATCGACGTGCGATCCTGGATCGGATGATCGGGGAACACATCCTTGGCGACCTCCGGCACGAAGGGGCCGGCGAAGGTGTTCGCGGTTACGGTCGTCAGCACCGTCGGAAGCTTGAAGAGCTTGGCAGCCTTGACGATCATCTGCAGATTGTTTCTGATTTTCAGGCGGTCATGGCTTTCAACCCCCATGAACATCTGCGGCTGGAAATCGATGAGAACGAGCGCTGCGTCCTCGGGTGAGAAATGCTGGAGAAAATTAGTCGGCATCTTCTTTCCTTTGAGTCGTGAACTCTTCCTTGCGGAAGCGTCACAAGTTAAGGAAGGGCGGACAGTCCAAGAAGTGCTCTAGAGACATACTCTGTATCCGGCAAAACCGGACAATTGTCGCTGCTTCGCCGGTGCAGCCGGTCTTCTCCGCCGCTAGATTGAGGATCGAGAGCGCGCGCCGATTGTGCGCGACAAGGCCCCGCCGATATTCGACAAAATCCTGCTTGGCCGCGGCGGCCAGGTCATACAGGAAGCTTTTGACGACTCCGTTCTTTGTCCTCCAAACCGCAGGCGCAACCTTCTATTGTTCCGCGCCCGCCGTGATCAGAAGGAACTGTCTGCCATCGATGGCGACGCTCGTCGACGTGAGAAGATCTCGAGTTTCGACGAAACACATACATACCTTGCTGAGTGGGGGCGGGACCTGGCTTGCAGCACTTGGCAAGACAGTACAAGGCGGGCGCTGACTCTACAATCCGTGACATCGGTAACGAACTAGACCGCGCTTGAAATGGCTTTGGTACGGATTGGCGCCAGGCTTCACACCTCCTGTTGGGGAAAGTTTCACGAACAACCGCGAGGACGGCCGGCATGCTGGAGACAATAACTAGGGATATTGATGCTGTTCTGCGTAGGCTCAGCGGTCAACTCGAAGGTCGGGTCTCAACACAAGCCGATGAAGGCTATAGGGCCGCCTGTGCGATCTGGGCCAAGCCGGTTGGACGCCGGCCTCGTGCCATCGTCCATTGTCGGGAAGCGCGGGACATCCAGTTTGCCATTGCGGCCGCGCGTTCCGCCGGGATTCCGCTCTCCGTGCGTGGCGGCGGCCACGATTGGGCGGGTCGTGCGTTATGCGACGGGATCGTGCTTGACCTCGGCGGTATGCGGGATGTGGTCGTTAATGCCGACATTGCCTGGGTCTCCGGTGGCACCCGTGCCTCCGATCTGCTCGCGGCGACCGATCCGCTTGGCCTCGCCGCCGTAACTGGCTCGTGCAGTATGGTCGGCATGGCCGGGCTTACATTGGGTGGTGGCTACGGTCCGCTGATCGGACGTTTTGGGCTTGCGCTCGACAATCTGTTGGCGGCCGATGTCGTCCTGGCGGACGGATGTCTGGTGACCGCAGAGCGCGGGCGCAACGAAGACCTGTTCTGGGCCTTGCGCGGCGGCGGCGGCAATTTTGGCGTGGTCACGGCTATGCGGATTCGGCTGCACAAACTGCGCTGTGTCGTGTCCGGTGCGCTGGTCTATCCGTTCTCGGAAGCCCGGGACGTCCTTCGGCGCTGCGCCGACGCGGCCCGGTTCGCGCCAGACGAACTGACCGTGCAGGTCGTCGCGGGGGCGGGGCCCGATGGCACTCCGGTCATCATGATCTTGCCGACCTGGAGTGGCTCGCGCGACGAGGCCGACACTCATGTAGCGCCATTCCTCAAGCTTGGGACGGCGCTCTCCAATACAGTGGAAACGGTTCGCTACGGCGCTTCAGTGTCGGTGTTTGATCCAGCCATCGTGAATGGGCAAAGTGTGTTTATGGAAACGTGCTTGCTCCCCGTACTCGACGAGGCAGGGATCGACATGCTTTTGAAGGCAATGGCGAGTGCGCCATCGGCCGGCTGCTCGATGATCACCCATGAGTTCAAGGGAGCGGCCTCTCGGGTCCCATTGGATGCGACTGCGTTTGGCCTGCGTCGGGATCATGTGTCCATCGAAATCCTTGCTTCATTTGACGACGGAGCGGGAGCGGAGGAAGAGCGGCGGCATCGCCAATGGGTGCGTGACGCTCGCGAGGCGTTCGCAAGTATCGCGCTTCCCGGCGGATACCCAAACATGCTGGGCGAGGGTGAGGCCGCGCGCGCTGCAGCGAGCTTTGGCCAGAACTCTGAACGGCTGCTCAGGGCCAAGCGTCTTTATGACCCGGGCAATGTGTTCCGGTCTGCTATCCCGCTGCCGATCGTTGCCGAAGCTCGATGAGTGGGAAATGGGAGCAGACCTTATCATGGGCACTTCGATTTTGCGCCGTTATTTATGGCGAAGACGCTGTCGCTTTGCTGGATGAGGAAAGAACAATGACTGCACTCACCGGACGTCAAGTGGTCGGAGCTGCGGCGGCATCTCGCGTGGGGACGGCAGGAATCGATCAGACGCTGAGTGATGCGGTCAATTCCAGGAGGGTACCCGGCGTGGTGGGGCTGGCGACCAACGACAGAGGAATGATCTATTCGGGCGCGTTCGGTGTGCGGCGTCTCGCGCAGCCCCAGGCAATGACGGTCGATTCAGTATTCTGGATCGCGTCCATGACCAAAGCCGCGACGACGGTGGCGGCCATGCAGATGGTCGAGCAAGGAAAGCTGAAGCTCGATCAGCCCGCCAGCGAGGTCCTGCCGGATTTGGCGTCGGCACAGGTGTTAGAGGGGTTTGACGCGGCAGGTACGCCTAGGCTTCGCCCAGCCAAGCGGCCGATCACTCTGCGGCAACTGCTGACGCACACCGCAGGCTTTACCTACGACACGTTCAACGAGAATGCCGGTCGCTATGAAAAACAGGCCTGCCTGCCCGCCATTATCACTTGCAAGGACGACGCGCTCAAGACTCTCTTGGCTTTCGACCCTGGCGACCGTTGGGAATACGGCATCAATGTCGATTTTGCGGGCAAGATGGTCGAAAAGGCGAGCGGTAAGCGGCTGGAAAGCTATTTCCACGAGCACATCTTCGTCCCTCTCGGAATGACCGATACTAGCTTCAAGCTCAGCCCTTCCCAACGCGAACGGCTTGTGACGATGCACGCGCGAGGCGCAGATGGCGCATTGAAACCTATCGAATTTGAAATGCCGCAAGCGCCGGAGTTCTTCAGCGGCGGCGCGGGCCTATACTCGACGGGCCCCGATTACCTGAAATTCCTACGCATGTTTCTCAACAACGGTAGTCTCGATGGGAAGAAGGTACTGCGACCGGAGACGGTGGCAATGATGGGGCAGAACCAGATCGGCAACGTCAACGTCATGACGCTGAACAGCGTTCAGCCCGATAGCTCGCGTGACGTCGAGTTCTTTCCAGGGATAGTGAAGAAATGGGGACTGGGCTTCTTGATCAACACCGAGACTGCGCCGACTGGGCGAATTGCAGGCAGTCTCGCTTGGGCCGGTATCGCCAACACCTACTTCTGGATTGATCAGAGCAGGAACATCGCAGGCGTCGTCCTGATGCAGTTCCTTCCGTTTTGCGACGCGCAGGCCTTGCAGACGTTTGCTGATTTCGAAAGTCGCCTTTACGAGATCACGTAGCTCGCAGAGGGCAATCACGACTTTCGCATTCACGGTCCTCATCATTGGCACCTCTCGCGGCCTCGGCCTGCCGACACGGTGATACAATAGTGGTCGCGACTTCCAAAATTGGCCCTAGGCGCACCTCGGCTACTGGGTCTGCATGTTCATTCCGGGAACGTTGGGCATGGTGACCGGCGGCTTCTGCTCGCATAGAAGGGCACTCGACGACGCTGGAGCGTCAATCCTGCGCTCGCCCATCGTGCGGTATTGTTCCTGGCAAGATTCTTTTGGCGGCTTGCTGCCGTTTTATTGGCTGACCGTTGTTTTGGTCAGAACCGCAGGAACGGCGGTCGGTGATTTCATCTCCGGACGCAACATGCTTGGCCTGCCTGTGAGCATTGCGGTCACGGGGATCACTTCATTGGTCTCGCGCTCTTCTGGAGGCAGCAGTCGAACTGGCGGCGATGTACCAATATCAGACGCTGATGCTGCGCTCTTGATATGACCCGCGACATCCCTATATCCGCGCTCCATGACGTTGACTGACGAATTATCGCTGACGCAGCAGGACGGCGGCCTACCGGCGGCGCGGGCCGGCGGCGCGCCAGGCGAAACCGGTATTTCCATTGCGTCGCTTCAGTTCGAAGGCAGCGCGCATATTAGCGGCGCACCGCGACGGCGTCTGGTCAACCTGTCGCTGCCCGACCGCTTCGACCGCCGGATTGCGGGCCGGGAAACTCCGGCACGAACCGCCAATGGGGTCGTTGACCATCTGTCCTGCCGCCGTGGAAAACATTGCGAACACAGCACACACGCTCGATGCCCTGGTCGTCGGCATCGACCCGAACCGTTTTGCGCTGGCTGCCGCCCAGCGTTCAGCAAGCGAACAAGATGGCCGCCGGCAGTACAGAGGCTAATTTTCGTTTCTGCCGGAGCAAGCTGCATTGCCGATCACGGCCAGACCTGACGCAGCAGCCGGGCTTGGCTACGGCAAGTTTGTGAGATCAATTATGTTGGCAGATGTCAGTCATATCATCGTCGTCGATGATGATGCCGCTTTGCGGCAGATGGTGATCGAATATCTGGAACAGCACAGTGTGCCGAGCAGGGCCGCATCCAGCCGCGCCGAACTGCATCTTCATCTTGAACGAACGCAGCCTAGTCTGATCATTCTCGACCTTCGTCTAGGTCAGGACGATGGATTGAATATGCTGCGGGAAATTCGTGCACATTCCGATGTGCCTGTCATCATAACGACCGGACACCGGCTCGACGAAACCGACCGTATCGTCGGGCTCGAATCCGGCGCCGACGACTACATCATCAAGCCATTCAGCTTGAGAGAGCTCCTGGCGCGAGTCCGCGCCGTGTTGCGGCGTCAGGATATGGGGCGGGCCGCGCGTGCCCATGAACCAGAACGAGGCGGCTATCGCTTCAACGGCTGGAAACTCGAACGTCGCGGCCGCAGTCTGATAGACGTCAACAACACGAAGGTCCCCCTGAGCAAGGGCGAATACGCCTTGTTGCTGGCTTTTCTTGAAGCGCCGCAGCGCCCGCTGACGCGTGAGCACCTGCTTCAGGCGACCCGCTTCCACGAAGACATCTTTGACCGGAGCGTCGACGTTCAAGTGCTGCGATTGCGGCGGAAGCTGGAGGCCGACCCGAGCGCGCCACGCATCATCCAAACCGAGCGCGGCGTTGGTTACGTCTTCACGATCCCGGTCGAGCCGTTCTAGGCTGCCACGATTGCAATTGGATGCTGCGCACGAACGCGGCCCGACTTGCGGGGGGCTATCCTGCGCCTATGGCCGGGAGATGCAGCAGCGCGAATCGTCCACAAAGAGCGGACGGTGTGTTGCTATTTTTCTGGCTTCTGGACGAACCTTTCACTCGCTAGCTTTCGCCCCGCTCAGGCAGCTTGTTTGAGGTTTGCGCGCTCCGTCACTGCGTAAAGTCGACTCCAAAGGGGTTTTAACATGCACAAGAACGCCTTCACGCCCGACAATGCCGCGATGGTGCTGATCGACCACCAGGTCGGTACGATGTCGTGGACGCACTCTCTCGATATCAACATCGTCAGGAAAAACGCGATTAAGCTCGCGCAAATCGCGAAGGCTTTGAAAATGCCGGTGGTGTTGACCTCGAGCATGGAGGATCAGATCAATTTCACCGGCCCGCTTATACCGGAGCTCGAACAAATCCTGCCTGAGGCATTTGCTGCAAGGATCAGACGGCCGGGCATCGTCAACGCGATGCACCATGAAGGCTTCAACAAAGCCGTCAAGGCAATCGGTCGTGAGAAGCTTTTCGTGGCCGGTATTACCACCGAAATTTGTGTCACCTTTCCTGTGCTGCAAATGCTGGAGGAGGGGTATGAGGTTCAGGTATCGGCTGACGCCTCGGCTTCGTTTTCGCAAGTCGGTAATGATCTGGCACTGCAGCGCATGCACAAGGCGGGCGCAGCTATCGTGACTGTTCCACAGATCGTCTCCGAGCTGGCGCTCGATTGGACCAGCGCGAACGGCAAGAAGCTGGTCTCGATCATCGAATATTCGTGAGGCTGCCTGTCGTACGAGCGGCCTCTCGGTTGTGGCCAGGGACCTTTCGCTGGCGATAGCGACGACGGCATATCGTCGACCGGCAGGTCGGCTTCGTGACCGGCGCAAGTTCGATACCTTCTTGGCGCCGGAACGTTGACTAAGGCGGTCCGGTGCCGAAAGCGGAGAGTCATGGAATGGAATTCGACTGCTCCCTTCATGGTCGGCCCGCTTCGCGGGGCGGCGCTCGAGCAGGGGCGCGTTGGACTTCATCCAGGCCTCCCCTGGGCGCTGCTCACTATCGTTGTCGAGATCACCGGTCCGATACTTGATCAGCGGGCGCTACGTATGGTTGGGGCCGGGGATGCTCAGCATCTTCAAAGGCCTCGCCAATCTTCTCGTCAATCGAGTCTGGGAAATGACTGGCGACGAGCGTTTCGTAGCAATCAATGGCTTCTTCGAACACATCGATTTGATCGCCGGCTACATCCTGGCCGCGCTCGCGGCTGAGCAGGAATACGGACGGCGGCAGGCAGGGTGAACCAAGGCTGCTGCGCGCGAACGCGACCCGGGTTGCGGGGGTATCCTGCGCCATGGCGAGGAGAGGCAGCAGTGATGGTGAAGACGTGGCGGCAGACTGCAGCTGTAGCCGTTTTTGCTGTAGCTGTGACGGCGGCGTGACAGCGGAGCGTCAGGATGTCTCCTGCAAACACCGCGCAGGAGAAATCGTCCTATGCTGAAACAGTACTTCTCCTCAAACGTGAATCGGATGGTGCGGCCTTTCCGGATGCGGATCAGCCAGATCGCGCGCGACCTCCGT
The DNA here is from genome assembly GCF_029953005.1 of Bradyrhizobium sp. Mp27. Classification (NCBI taxonomy): domain Bacteria; kingdom Pseudomonadati; phylum Pseudomonadota; class Alphaproteobacteria; order Hyphomicrobiales; family Nitrobacteraceae; genus Bradyrhizobium; species Bradyrhizobium sp. Mp27. The sequence goes on from NZ_JASAUS010000051.1 coordinate 46,115, forward strand.
TTGTCGGATGATCGTAGCAGCGGCAGGCTCGTCCGCACAGAGTCTGTGGTGCCGGTCGCGGACACAGATAGTCCGACCAGCCGTTCGTGGTGGACGGGCCCGGCGTTCTTCGTAGAGGGTTTTGTCCTCGATGGCGTGTCGCCGCATCCAAGTGCGAGGTTCGCCGCTGATGAGGCGGAGTTGGCCACCGTACATGCTCGCCAGGTGCGCCTAGCCGCTGGCTGTCCGCCTGTCATGACGCACGGGCAGGGCGGCTTGCCGCCAAAAGAGAGCAACGTCATCGCGTCAGAGCTCGCAGCGGGTGTTGAGCAACGTCCGCCTAGCCGCGGGAACTGGATGGGCGAGCTTGGTGAGAGGGTCGTGGCGCTGTGGACGCATTGGCGCCGGGAGCGGGCGATCAAAAGCGCGGTCGCTGCCCTGGCGAAATACGACCAGCGGACCTTGCGGGACCTCGGCATCCACGGCCGAGCGGATATCGAGCGGATGGTGAGGTATTGCCGTGATTGCTGACGCGGCCTTTGCCGATCGAAGGAAATCACTGCGTTCTTGATGTGCCGGGCCAAATGCGCCCAAAGCGCGCGGCCGCCGCGAGCGCCATCGCAAAGAGCTAAATCACCACCAGTCTTCACTGCCAACAGAAATCGACGAGCACGAGGGCCGTCCACGTCTGGTTAACTCAGAGGATCCCACAGATGTACAAATTGATCCGGACCATTATTCCAATCTTGCTCCTCAGCGGTCGCGCCGCTGCCGCACACGTGATCGCGCCGGGAAGATTGTCGATCAGCTCGGTGAGTGTGCAGATCGCGTTGTCACAGCCACCCGGTCCGGACCTGGCCGGGCGCGCGCCAGTTGGCCATCGACAGCCGAAGATGAGAGATGTCCTCTTTGAAAACCCGAGCGACCTCGAACGGCGCAGCGAAGAGGACATGAAGATCGATCGCAAGCTCATCATTTGCCGCGCCTGCTGACCAGAGCAGTCGGGCAGATGACCTTGCCGGCGAAGAGGGAAGCGACCGCAAGGCCACAGCTACCCTTTGGGCCGATGGTGGTCGGACCGTCAAACTGATTCGATCAGCCCGAGTCGGCAGGCGGCAAGTCGTTACGTCTGAAACTGATTATCTTCAAAGAAGTAGCGCTCCTGTGACAAGTTTGCACGAGGATGGCATTGCAAACCAAGAGGATGCCGTCCCATGACAAGCACGCAGATCGAAACAGAAGCGGTTCGAGAGATGGCTCATGGAGTACCCTCGGTGTCCGTCGAGGAGCTGGAGGCCGATCCGCATGGTGTCTTCCGACGATATCGAGCCAACACGCCTTTGATCGAGCGCCAAGGGGCATTTGTGGTCCTCAGGGCTATGGATGTGGAACGGCTTTTCAAAGATCCCCGTTTGGGTCAGCCGAGGACCGAATTCCTGAACAGATTGGGAATCACTGAGGGTGCCCTCTTCGACCTTTTTGCCCTCAGTATGGTAGGAGCTGATGAGGAAACCCATGCCAGGCTCCGGGCGCCCTTAACGCGAACGTTTGCCGCCCGCGTGATCCGAGCCATGCGGCCTATAATTCGCGCAAGGGCGGAGGCTTTGATCGACGCCTTGGGAAATGCACGCGCGTTCGATTTGATTGCCCAATTTTCCAGCTTAATTCCTGCAATGACGATTGCCGGCATACTGGGACTTCCTGAAGAAGATGTCCCTCATTTCACAGCGGTTGTCTACGAATTGACGACGTTCCTTGGCTTCACGGCCGGACAGGATCTAGGGCGCATCAAGGTCGCGGCAGAAGACCTCAAGTCTTACGTCCACCGGACGTTTGAGGATCGTCGTATCCATCCGCGCGACGATTTTCTGACACGTTTGATCACCGACTTGGATGAGACGGGGTCAGCAACGCCGGAAGAGGCTATTGTACAGATGATGTCGTTGATCATTGCTGGTACCGATACGACCCGCGTAGCGGGTGGCGGCGTTGTGTCATTGCTACTTCAGCACCGCGAGCAATGGGACGCCGTCTGCGGCGATGCCAGTCTGATTCCCAAGGCCATCGCTGAAGCGCTGCGCTTCGAGCCCAGTGTCGGCAGCACCGCGCGGTTCAGTCTCGAGCCGATCGAACTCGATGGGAAAATTGTGCCCAAGGACGCGGCCGTCTCTTTGTCGCTGATGTCGGCGATGCGTGATGAACGGGTCTATGCGAACCCCGACACGTTCGACATCTTCCGGGACGATGGCCCTCGGATCCATCCCATTTTCGGTGGCGGGGCCCATCGATGTCTGGGCGAGGCGCTGGCTAAAGCCGAATTGGAGGAGAGCTTGGCTGTTCTTACACAGCGTCTGCCTCAGCTCCGCCTGGCTGGAGCGCCCCCAATTATCATCGGGCACGCGACAATTCGCCGGATCGGACCGATGCATTGCACCGTCTGATAATGGTCTAAGCACGTTAGAACGCTACGACGAGCTCACAGCCAACAACTGGCCTTCTACTCTTACCGAAGGGGGACCCAGAGGCCCCCTAGCTGGCGACCTGGTCTGGATCGTCGGGGCTGCTCTTCCGGTAGGGCCGTAATGATCACGCTCCTTTGTGGGCTCTCGTACTCGCTACGAGGTCCATTCCGGCGGGCCATCGGTTGCGGAAGCGCGGATGACGGGCTTTCGCCGACGGGCTAAGTTGCTTACATTTGTAGGCGGAAACCTCAGGACATCCCGGTCCGATGCATATGATTGAAATCAGCGACGAGGCCTATGAGGCGGCGAAGAGAACTGCAGCGCTCGATAGCATCGACGTGCCAACGCTCGTCGAGAGTCTCGTCCGCCGTCATGCTGAGTACATTGACCTGTTCCAGGAAACGTCGCCTGAAATGCCCCCATTTAGCCTGGAGCACTACGAGATGGATCGCGTTCCTGGGGAGTCCGAGGAGGATTATCAGGACCGCCTGAGGATGTTCACCTCCCTATGACAGGGCCGTTCGAGCCTGGTGATTTCGTCTGGACGAACTTCCCTTTCGAGAACGACCCGAGGAATCCGGGGCCGGGGCGGCATGCGGGCCTCGTCATGACGACTTTCGGTCCTCGAGACGCGCAGCGGATATCGCCCGGCCCAATCGGTCAGCACGGCTCTGCATTGACCGACGCGTAGAAGGCGTCCAAGTCGATGTGGATGATCTTGCGGTGGGAAAAGCCGATGTCGGGTTTTGGGCCGGTGCGTCCATCTCTACGGGTCCATCCTTCGCTCCGCCTTGACAAATAGAGCTGTCAGAACAAAAAAGGAACGATAAAACCGTACTTGGCGGGTCGTTGAGAACAGATTCGTCGACCAGAATTGATGGGAACCCGGCGCGCATCAAATGAAGCCTACCACGTTGCCGGTCTACTATTATCTCGACCACTTCGTCGAAATGCTCCATTTCGTGGAGAAGACATATGGCGAGATCCTCACCGACGAGCATCGCTCGTTCACCGCGCGCTTTCGCGGCCTTTCGAAGGATGCGCAATGCCTCCTCATCCGGATGGTCAACCGGCGAGGGGCGATCTTCAATCGCGCGCTCTTCAAGTACCCAGAGATAACCGACCTCGATACCGCGGCTCGCGACTTGATTGAGTGTGGCCATGCGCGCGGCCTGCGTGCCGAAGACTATTCCGCCTTCGTACTTTGCCTGCCGAAGACCGCGCTTCTCGACGGCGCCCGCGCGGCGGGGTTCGGCCGCGACGTCCGTACCTCATGGTCGAAGGCGGTGCTGGCCGACTTCTTCGTCGCCGTGATTCCATTCGACCTTGCCGCAAAGCATTGCGGCGCCGGCGGCTTCATAGCGCTCGACAACACACGACCGATCGAATTCCTGCTGTATCTCTACTTCGGGAAGACGGCCGACGACCTCAAGAACTTCGCTCTGCGCGACCTCGGCGTCCTGCGCATAAACAGGGAGACGTCGTTCAGCGCTCGCTTCACCGACGCCGACGAGGCAAATGCGTGCTTTCACTACAGCCAGGTGCTGGACCGCATCGAAGTCCGCTCCGCCGACGTGTTCGAGAGGGCGGCCGCGGCGATCCTGGACGGACCCCCGCGGACGACCGAATACGCCGCCGACCTTGCGGCCCGCGCCGCGTGCCAGGTCGGGCAGTTCTTTGAGAAGCAGAGCGACAAGGATCTAGCCGAACGGCTTTACCGTTTCGGCGGCTCGGCCGATTGCCGCGAGCGCCTCGTCCGGTTGCTGTACGCGAAGGGCGACAAGGAAGCGGCGGAGAATCTGCTGCGGGACATAATTGATGATCCCGAAAGCGACGACGAGCATCTCTTCGCGACGGATTTCTACGCGCGCAAGTTCGGAGGACGACGGACAGGTCTGTGCACCGAGTTGCTGCGATCGGGGCGGACTATCGTCGTCGACGACACACATCGCGGGAATCCCGAGGCTGGCGTCGCCGGGGTGCTGCGGCGCCAAGGCGGGCAAGTCTACTTCGCGGAGAACACGCTCTGGCACACGCTGTTCGGGCTGCTGTTCTGGGAGGAGCTTTTCGAGTCCGGCCAGCTTCACAGCGGGTTCGATTGGGTCCCGCATTGCCTTCGCGACAGAACCTTCTATCGGCGGTTCGCCCCGCAGATCGACGGCAAGCTGGCGGAGGTCAGATCCGGAAACGCGCTAGCGATCGTCTTGCGCACGGTCGCTACGAGATGGGGCCGGCCCAACGGACTCTTCGCTTGGGAGCACGTGCAGATCGGCGCATTGCGTGCCTTGCTCGAAGGCGCCGGCGCGGACGGCCTGGCCGAGATTGTTCGAGCGATGTGCGATGATTTCCGCGGCATGCGGGACGGCTTCCCCGACCTGATGCATGTGCGCGACGGCAAGGTGTCATTCGTCGAGGTCAAGGCGGAAGGCGACGCCATACGCCGAAACCAACTGACCCGCCTGCGCCAACTGGAGAGCGCCGGCATCCTGGCCGAGATCGGCCGCGTGGACTACCGGTTCGACCCGGAGCAGGTCTACGTGGTCGTCGACATCGAGACCACGGGAGCCTGGTCGTCCGGTGACCGCATCACCGAAATCGGAGCGGTCAAGGTCCGTAACCATCAAGTGGTCGACGAGTGGCACTCCCTTGTCAATCCGCAGCGGCCGATCCCCGCGAAGATCGTCGAACTGACCGGCATCACCAACCAGATGGTTCGGGATGCGCCCGCGTTCCACGAAATCGCCGACAGTTTTATGGCGTTCATGGGCGACGGCATCTTCGTCGCCCACAACGTGAACTTCGACTATGGCTTCCTGTCGTACGAGTACGAACGGCTCGAACGGCGTTTCCGCTTTCCGAAGCTGTGCACGTGCGTCGGAATGCGGCGTCGATATCCCGGGCACAAATCGTACGGACTCGGGAAGCTGTGCGCGATCTACGATATCGAGCTCGAAGATCACCATCGCGCGCTGTGCGACGCTCGGGCGGCGGCCCGGCTGTTGAACCTCATAAACAAGAAGCGAGACGAAGGCGTTTCGGCGGAAGCGGTGCAGGCCGCTTAGTCGCATTCCGGATATGTATCGCCTATGCCCTCAAGAACAGTCGCGACTGCGGCGAGATGCCGGGCGGTGGATCCTGCCTCGTAATATCGAAGGCGCGTTCGCGCGCGTGGGCATCAGCGCGATCCTGCGCCCAGCGGTGTTCCTCACACTCGCGGATAGCGCCGGTCTCCTGAAGGATACTTTGCGCTCATCCATCCAGCGCGAGGATCGTTGGCGGTTGTTACTCCGTCATCAGCATTAGAAAGGCTCCTGCCGGGACGAATTCTTGCTCCGGCTTGTAGTTCCGAGCGCATAGCACAGAGCAGAGATTCGCAATCGCAGTGGTCGATGGAAGTCACGTGTTCCCTCCACCACTAAGGTGTTGGAACGCTAGAGCGCCAACACCCAAGCGGTTGAGATCGAATCGCAATCTACCGTTTTTGAACGATACAGACTCGCGACTTCTTGGAAGTCGACTCGCGATCCTTTGGAATCGACTCGGATTAAATTTGGCGCGACACGAAGGGCGAAGCGTGGTGGGCCCGGCAGGACTCGAACCTGCAACCAGACCGTTATGAGCGGCAAGGGGGACGAGGAAGACTATGAATTTATTGGCGGATAGCTCCGGCTTTGGCACCGTTTGTTCACGTTCGGTTGCTTGGTAGCTTTGGTATTCTTTTGGTTGACAAGGCTCTGCGCTCTGGATGTTCGGCTGTCTATTTGCTTTTTGGATGAAGGTTCAAGCGACGCGCTGTTCGCTCATCAATTGACACCCAAGCGCCTCCAACCCTTCGTCCATCAGCAATGACGCTCTTTATGTTCCGAGCAGTAGAATTAAGTTCGGCCGCGACGATTGCGTAGCGCTGCTGCTTACTGAGATAAGTACCTTCCTTGCGCCTGACCTGAGTCACCCCTCGGGAGGTCTTGAACACGAACTCAGCGCTTCCACCTGTGGTGTCTCTCTGACTTTGCCAGCCCGTCCGCTGTGCGATGTCGCTAGCCAAACTCGCGCACATCTTGCCGGCCAATTCTTCAAATCGAAGAACGATCGCAGCGTATCGTTTGAGCGCAGAATCTCGAACAATCTTCAGGCCAGTCGTAATCTCCAAATATTCGCCGGGCTTATCTGCCAATGGTAGTTTGAAGATTAGCGCCATCTCATCCTGCAACTGAGAATAGATGTCCGCTAGCGAAACATCGTTTAGTTCAAAGCGCAGCACGGTGCCTCCATTCTAGGGGGAGCGTTGGAGGTTGGACAATTGAGCGAGCGCCGAGATTTGTCCAGCCGATCTTTGGACGACTTTTGACCACGCAAAAATTGTCCACCTTGAAAATGGCCCTGATTGTATCGAGCGGGCGAAAAGTATTGCGAGGTCAAATTGAAAGCGAATACGGCCAGCGGTTTCACCGCCCTAGATCGACCTGAACTTGAGCAATATGCCGAACGCCTTCATCGGTTGGCTGACGGCATCAGTGGCAAACTGATTACATCAAGTTTTCATGAGGAGCGGCCTGGAGTCGTAACTCACCACAACGTGGGAGATGTCAGAGGTACAGTCGAAGCGATTGCAGCGCATATCGAGACACCCGGCGCCAACGTCTACATGCCGCTTTGCGTGATGCGCCGTGATCTGCCACGCGGAAAGAAGGGCGGCGAAGCAGACGTGGTCGCGGTGCTTGGCTTGGTTGCCGATATGGACGCCGACACAGGAAAGATCGGCGAAATGCCGTTCGAGCCGAGCTATGTCATCGAAACGTCGCCGGGCAACACGCAACAAGTTGTCTTGTTCGACAAGCCGCTTCTGCCTGAAGAGGCTAAGCCGCTCGCTATTGCGCTGAAGAAGGCCAGTGGCTCTGATCATGGCACGGCCGACATATCCCATGTGTGGCGCATTCCTGGCACAATGAACTGGCCGACTAAGACGAAGCTCGCGCGAGGGCGCAGCGCTGAACCATGCGCAGTGCGTCTGAAAGAGCCGTTCCAAGGTCGCGTTTACAGCGGCTCTCAACTATCAAAAAGCCTGTCGGAGTTCGTAAGAGCGCCGCAGGCCGAGGCAATATTTGACGAGCGCTTTACGGGGCGAGTTGATAGCGTCCCCCTCTGGGGTCGCGCGAGCGATATTCTGCGCGCTTCGATGGTGTCAGATGGGGCGCCTAACAGATCGGATCACGCGGCCAGCGTGTTCGAACATTGTGGCTTTGAAGGGTTTACTCTCGACGAGACTATTTCACTGTGTTTCGGTCACGGCGGATCTTGGAAAGAACGATATCGCTCCGAGGCGGAACTGATCGCGGACGTGGAGCGTTGCTGGAACAAGTTCATTCTGCCAAGGGAAGCCGAGCGCGAAGACAATGCACGCGCGGCAAGGGCGTTTGTAGAGAACGCGAGAAGAAAGCGGGAAAAGCAGGAGCGCTCAAACGTCGTAACTGCGACGCCCTTTGTCTACCAAGACCCGGCGACGCTACCTCGCCGCGATAGCCTTTATGGTGGACACTTCATTCGACGATATGTGTCATCTACAGTGGGCGGTGGGGGTGGAGGCAAATCCTCACTCGAAGTCACTGACACGTTGGGAATGATCAGTGCCATCCCGCCGCTCAGGGTGTGGTACTTCAATCTTGAAGACCCTCTCGACGAAATACAGCGTCGGGTGACTGCCGCTGCTATTCACCACGGCATTAGCCCGGAGGTGTTGAACGAGAATCTCTTCGTGGACTCTGGGCGCGATCAGTCGCTGGTGGTCGTTACGCAACAGGGGCGGGAAACGAGGATTGTCGAGCCTGTTGTAAAGGCGCTGATCGACGAAATGAGAAGAAAAAGGATCGATGTGCTCATCATCGATCCTTTCGTGTCAACTCACGAAGTTGAGGAGAACGACAACAACAAGATTCAGCAAGTAGCTAATCAATTCACCCGAATAGCAAATGAAGCAAATGCCTCGGTGGAGCTAGTCCATCACATCAACAAGGCATCCGGCGACGGAAAGGGTGAGGTCACGGCCGATTCTGGTCGTGGCGCTGGAGCGCTGAAAGACAAAGCGCGCTCTGTCAGGGCGATAAATACTATGAGCGAGAAAGAAGCCGAGAGGGCGGATATCGATCTTACGGACCGGTTCTCCTATTTCCGCGTGACGAACGTGAAATCCAACATGTCTAAGCGGTCAGGACATGCGGACTGGTATCGAATCGTATCGGTGGACCTTGGCAATGGTACAAAATGGTCTTCCGGTGACAGCGTCGGCGTGGTGGAAAAATGGCAATGGCCGTCTGAAACTACCGACGATGAAATCGCGATAGAGCAACTGGACGAGATCAAGTGGCGAATCGGCTTGGGCCCGCACGGAGACAATCACCAGGCAAAGGACTGGGCTGGGCGAGTCTTCGGCGCAGTTCTTGGCCTCGACGCCAAGGCTGACAAGCGCAAAATTAGCCGGTTAATGAAGGCGCTGGTAACGGCAGGCCACTTCGCCGTAGTTGAACGGAAATCGGACAGGGGGAGGCAACGGCCCATGTTTGAGGTCGCCCCCGACCCCCACCACCCACGGGGTGGGGTGGGGAGTGGTGGTTCATAACCCCATCCGACACCCCACCACCGCCTTATATCTATAAGGCGGATGGTGGTGGTGTGGTGGCTAGATCGTAACAAGACATCAAAGGCAAGCAATGTGGCCGCATGCAGCGGTCGCAGCGGCATCATTTTGCCTGCAAAAGGGAACTAGAGCGGTGACAAAAGTACCCAACGTCCTCGAATTCAGCTCAGAGCTAAGAGAAGAAATCGCGAAGGGAGAAGAGATTTCAGGACGGAAACAGGACGCCGAGCGGCGAGCGCATCAACTTAACGAGCGTGTTCGGTCGGGACCAACTTCTGAAGAGCGAGCAGCCGACGCTGAACGAGTGGTGCGGGGAGAGACGCTGCCCGACTTCGACGCTGAACTCAAAAAGGCGCTGAGAGAATTACACGCGCTAGAGGATGCCGAGAAGGTGCAGCTTGCGCGTATTGAGACCGCACGAAAGACGGCGGCGCGAGGAATCAGCGACGAAATGCGGCCCCACTATCAGCGGGCAATGAAGAAGCTAGTTCCTTTACTCTGCGATGCCCATGCGGAGTGGAAAGAGATCGTCGCAATGAAGCGCGCCATGCTCAGCCAAGGACTGCGGCTATACGGGATTTTCGAAGTCGAACCTGACTTTCTTGGCTTACCCGATGACCCGACGAGCGATCTCGCCGGATTTTTACGGGAATGTGTCGGCGCGGGATATCTTCGTTCGCTTCCAAAGGAGTTCGAGCGATGATCAAGCGGGACTACGAGATTGCGGCGGGTGGGCCAATTGACCTGGAATACGGCGGCGGTGGGTTCGTGTCTGCCGTTGATGGTAAATCGATTGCTCCCTCCGATGGCGGAGAGGTCCGGCAACATTTGCAAGGCTATGCGCTGCGATGGCGTTCCTTAATTGAGCAAAACGGGAACTACTTTTACTTCCTTCCGCACGCGATCAAGAATCCCATGTGGGGAGAAGCGAAGCGATTATTGTTCGATCACAACGAAGGCGAGGTGATCGCGACAACGTTGAGCGGCCTACAGCTTCACTGCGATGATCACGGTCTGGCAATGCGGCTGGTGATCGGAGATGATCCGGCACGACGGAAAGCGTACGAAACAGTGAAGAGTGGCGAACGTACCGCGCTGTCAGTAGGAGTGACTATGCGCGGAGAGTTTGTCGAGGTCGATGACATCCGCGTAAAGATGGTGAAGAACGCGGCCCTACACGAAATTAGCCTGGTGGGAAGCGGAGCTTGCAAGCCCGCATTTTGTGGCTTGGTCGATGCGGATGCCTCCCGGTCCCTAGTGATGGATTCCAAAACAGCCAGAATATTGAACGACGGTGCCGCGCGTGACTTCATGCGCGCTCTCCAGAAGGTCGCCGAAGCGTTTGAACACAATCGCCGCTGATTTCAGGCAGTGGCGTGCGGCGCTCACAGCATCCCGATGTGAGCGCGGCGACCCGGTCGGTGGGGATAGGCCGCCGGCCGGGTTACATACATCCAATGAAGAAAGGAAACTTCTATGCCGTTTTCTGGCGTTCATATCGTTTGCGGATTTACTGGCCCACACGGAGGCTCAAATGGACAGGTCGCTCTACTTGGCCCCGCTGTCTGGTCTCAGACTATGAGTGCACCGGGCGCCACCAACCAAGTCAGTCCGCATGAGCGCTTTCCTGATGGCCCTGGCGAACCGGTGTTCAGCTTGTATTCGAGCGCAGATATCTATTTTGCAATCGGCACAGCACCGGATGCAACTAGTACCCACTTTTCTTGGAACGTGAGTCGTGATTCAAGGTCGGGATGATACCCGAAGCAAGAGAAGTCCACCTTTCGAGGAAAGATCGCAAGGTGCTTGAGGCGTGCT
>NZ_JASAUS010000052.1:0-56740 GCF_029953005.1 Bradyrhizobium sp. Mp27
GGACTTGTCGCCGTCCTTGCCGATCTTCTTCGACAGCTCGGAATAATAGGTCTGGTTGACCAGCACGCGCGGCAAGGTGTCGCTGTTGAGCTCGACATGCCAGCCGCCATCCGGGCCCGGGCGGACATAGACGTCGGGCACCATGGTCTGGAGCCGCGCCGAGCCGAACTTCATGCCGGGCTTGGGATTGAGGCGGCGGATCTCGCCGATCATGTCGGCAATGTCCTCGTCGTCGACGCCGCAGAGCTTGCGCAACGACGCGATGTCGCGCTTGGCCAGGAGATCAAGGTGCTCGACGAGGGCCTGCATCGCCGGGTCGTAGCGGTCGAGCTCGCGGAGCTGGATCGCCAGGCATTCGCTCAAATTGCGCGCGCAGACGCCAGGCGGATCGAATTTTTGCAGCACGGCAAGGACGTCCTCGACATCGGCTTGCGATGCGCCAAGGCGCTCGGCGGCCTGGCCAAGATCCGGCGGCAGATAGCCGGCCTCGTCGACGAGGTCGATCAGATACTGGCCGATCATGCGCTGCGCCGGGCCGGTGAAGGCGACCGAGAGCTGCTCGGCAAGATGGTCGCCGAGCGTGATCTCCGCGGCGACGAAGGCTTCGAGATTGTAGTCCTCGTCGCCGGAGGCACCGCCGCCCCATTCGGTATAGGTGGTCGGCGCCGCATCCTGGGCGGTGCGCGCGGCGGCCTCGGCCGGTTCCTCGGAGAAGACGTTGTCCAGGCCCGTATCCAGGGTCTGCTCGATCTCGGCGCGGGTGCCGAGATCCTTGCTCATCCATTCTTCCTGGCCTGGCTCGCCCGGACCGCCGCCCGGCTCGTCGTTGTGGCCCCCGTCGGAATCGCTGAACTGGCCGGTCTCGGCCGGGGCTTCACCCGCGGGCGGCTCGTCGTTGGCCCGCTCCAGCAGGGGGTTCCGCTCGAGCTCCTCTTCCACGAAGGTCGTGAGATCGAGATTGGACAATTGCAGCAGCTTGATCGCCTGCATCAGCTGCGGCGTCATGACCAGCGACTGCGATTGCCGGAACTCTAATCTCTGCGTGAGCGCCATGAAGCAAGAACCGATCCCAAAAGTTGGTCCGATTTTTGCTTATCCTAGTCCAGGCCCTATGTACACGGCTTGACGAACGGGAAAAAAGGGCTAGAGGCGGAATTCCTCGCCAAGGTAAAGCCGGCGAACGTCGGGATCGGCGACGATCTCATCCGGGCTACCCTCGGTCAAGATTTCACCGGCATAGACGATATAGGCGCGATCGGTCAGGCCGAGCGTCTCGCGGACATTGTGGTCGGTGATCAGCACGCCGATGCCGCGGTTGGTGAGATGGCGGACGAGGTCCTGAATGTCGCCGACCGCGATCGGATCGATGCCCGCGAAAGGTTCGTCGAGCAGCATGTAGTTCGGACGCGTCGCCAGCGCGCGCGCAATCTCGACGCGGCGGCGCTCGCCGCCCGACAGCGCGATCGACGGCGATTTCCGCAAGCGCGTGATGTTGAATTCGTCGAGCAGCGAGTCGAGCTGCTGCTCGCGCTTCTTGCGCGAGGGCTCGACCACTTCGAGCACGGCGCGGATGTTCTGCTCGACGGTGAGGCCGCGAAAGATCGAGGCTTCCTGCGGCAGATAGCCGATGCCGAGCCGCGCGCGCTGATACATCGGCAGCTTGGTGACGTCGTGGCCGTCGAGCTCGATAGCGCCGCGATCGGGCTTGATCAGGCCGGTGATCATGTAGAACACGGTGGTCTTGCCGGCGCCGTTCGGGCCGAGCAGGCCGACCGCTTCGCCGCGGCGCACATAGATGCTGACGCCGCGCACCACCTGGCGGCTGCCGAAACTCTTTTCCACGCTATGCACAGCCAGGAAGCCCGGCCGCTTCAGAAGCTGCGGCCCGCCGGCGCCGTTGGGCCTGCTGGCGGCCCTCACGGGATGCACCGCCTGGGCACGCGGAGGCTCGGTCTGGTAGTCGGCTTGATAATCGGCCTGGAAATGGTCGGGCGCGCGCATCGGCTGGTCACGGGCGATCGGCGATGCATCGCGCACCGGGCTGGGCACGAGACCGCCGACGCTGTCACCGAGGGCGGTGATGTCCTGGCGCGCAAATCCTGGCCGGCCGCGCTTGGCGGGGCGCCGACGGAACATGCTGAAGAGATCGACCATCCCGCCTTCTAGCCTTTCACGACAATCCCGCGCGATGATCCGCGCGTGATCCCGCGATCTGCCGCACCGGCCTTGCGATTCGCCAGCACAGCATGAGTGAAGGGATGTCTCATGCCCAGTGAAACACGCCCGAAAAGCGGCGGACCCCGCTTGGAAAGCCCTTCGCGCTAGATACAGCCTCGCCGGGCAAGCTTCAACCTCGGATCGGGAGAATCTGGCCCAAGCGCTTGAAGTTACTTCAGGAATTTACTTTTGTTTGGCTGCGCCGGGCAATTGCAGAGGCGGCGCCGGAGCGGGCTTGCCCGGGCTCCCCGGTCCGCAATCATTGCTGCCGCCCTGCGGCAGCAATGCCTGCACCCTGCCGCTGTCGGATTCCACCCGCGAGACGCCCGTGGTCATGTCGACCGCCAGACGGTCGCCGCGCAGCACGTTCCTGCACTGCGTGAGGACGACGCCGCCGAGCATGGTGATGAGGTTGGTCTTGGTGTCGAACACGGCTGTCTCGCCGGTCACCACCTGGTCCTTCTGGGTGACGACGACATTGCCGCGCGCCTCCAACCGCTTGATCGAGGAGCTGCCGCCCGGCCCCGGCTGCGCCGACTGCATCGGCGCACCCTTGGTCCCCTTCGCCGCGGGCTGCGGCGCGGCCGGCTTGTCGCCGCCGCCGGAGTCGTAAAACACCACGAGCGTCTTCGAGGTCATGGTGGTGTCGCCCTGGATGACCTTCACATTGCCGGAGAAGGTCGCCTCCTTCTTCTTGTCGCGCATCTCGAGCGAGGCGGCTTCGATCTGGATCGGCTGGTCGCGGTTTTGCGAAAAGCCCTGCATTGCGTTGGGCACGCCTTGCATCGTGCTCTGCGCGACGGCCGCACCGGTTGCGGCCAGCGCGACGGTGACGGCGAGCGCGGCCACACCGAGAATGGCACACCGCTTGTCTTCGTTGCGCGAAAAGAATCCCATCATGAAAATCACTTCGAATTGGCAGACTTGTTCTGAGGCGTGCGTGTCTTCACAGGCGGCGCGGGCTGCTCGGCCGGCGCAGGCTGGGCAGCGGCGGGGTCATCCAGCTTGTCCAGATGCATCACCACATTGCCCTCGAAGCGGATGACGTCGCCGCCTTCCGTGATCCGCAGCCGGTCGGCGGTCAGCGTTCCGTTGGTCAGCTTGACGTCGACATGCTCATCCGAGGAGACCGTTCCCTTACCCATGTCGACGAAGGCCGAGTTCAGCCGCGCCTCGTAGCCGCTCGAGGTGCGCAGGAAGATGTCCTTGTGCAGGTCGAGCTGCTGCTGCTTGTTGTCGAAGCGGCCGGTGCGGGCATCGAGCAGCAGCGTCGATTTGTCTTCCATCAGCACCTTCGCGCGCAAATCATTGAGATCGACATGGTCAGGATCGGTGATGTCCTGTGTCGCGGTCTTGGCCCAGAGCTCGTAGGGCCGCTGGTCCGGCGTGAAGCCCGCCAGATGCGGCGATTCCATCGTGATCTTGGTGCCTGTCACCACGAGATTTCCGGAGTCGAGCTTCACGGGGATCTGGAAGGGATTGAGGAAGGTCGAGACGGCGACGATCGCGGCCATCGACGCAGCCACCGTTACCGGCACCGCGATGCGCAGAATCCGCACCAGGCGGCTGTGGCGCGCCGCGCTGGCAAACTTCGCCGCAAGCGTGGCGTCGTAGGTTGGGCTCTGGGCCGAATTCACCGCTGCTCCAGGGTGGTAGCTCACCTTTTCACGTCGATGGCGCGCCATTGTACCCGGCTCCGCCGCAACATGCAGCCCGCGACACGCCGTTACGAAAGTGTCCGAAACGGGGCGGCAGGCCTCGGTCCGGGGCGGCGGAAGGCCTCAGGAATGCGCAAAGATATCCTCTTCCTGCCAGCCCTGGAGGTCGAGCAGGGCGCGGGTCGGCAGGAAGTCGAAACAGGCTTTTGCCAGCGCGGTGCGGCCCTCCCGCACCAGCATGGCGTCGAGCCGCTCGCGCAGGGCATGAAGGTGCAGCACGTCGGAGGCGGCGTAGGCGAGCTGCGGCTCGGTCAGGCTGTCGGAACCCCAGTCGCTGGATTGCTGCTGCTTGGAGAGGTCGACATTGAGCACCTCGCGCACGAGGTCCTTGAGGCCATGCCGGTCGGTGTAGGTGCGGGTCAGGCGCGAGGCAATCTTGGTGCAATAAATCGGGCCGGTCATGACGCCAAACGTCTCGTACAGCACCGCGACGTCGAACCGCGCGAAATGGAAGATCTTCGTGATCCCGGGATTGGCCAGCAGGGCCTTCAGGTTCGGCGCGTCGGTGTGACCCTTGGGGATCTGCACCACGTCGGCGCTGCCGTCGCCGGGCGAGAGCTGCACCACGCAGAGCCGGTCGCGATGCGGGTTCAGCCCCATGGTTTCGGTGTCGATCGCCACCGCTCCGGTGTAGCGGGACAGGTCGGGCAGGTCGCCGCGATGCAGGCGTACGGTCATGGCGTTTCAAAACCTCAATCGAATTGGTCGGTCGGCATCATAAGCTAATCGGATTGCCCGCGATGTAGCCACTGGCGGCGGGCCGCGCAAGCGGCAGCTGGTCCCGCCGGGGCGCGGTCAGATCGCCGCCAGCATGATGCAGATCATCGCCGCCACCGTCGCGCGGCTGGCGCCATCGCGAAAAGTGTAGAGAATCGGATCGTCGGGCATCTCGCGGCGATGCGCCATCATCAGGGCGCGGCCGAACCAGTAGAGCAGCAGCGGGTTGAGCAGCCACAGCATCCAGGGACGGCTGTAGAGCGGCGTCACCGCGGAGGAGGAGACGTAGAGCGAGAACACGGTCACCGCGTTCATGGCGCTCGCCGCCGCCATCGCGCCGATGATGTGCAGGTCGGTGATCCTGTAATCGCGGTTGGAGGGATCGGCGAGGCCGGCGCTCTCGCGCATGCTGAGCTCGCTGAAGCGCTTGATCAGCGCCAGCGAGGTGAACACAAACAGCGAGAAGATCAAGAGCCATTCCGACAGCACCACGCCGACGCCGACCGCGCCGGCGATGATGCGCAGCGTGTAGAGGCCGGCGAGCGTCACGACGTCGACCAGCATCTTGCGCTTGAGCGCGAGCGAATAGGCGATCGTGGTGGCGAGATAGCCGCCGAGCACACCGAGGAACAGAGGCGAGATGCAGAGGCTGGCGGCAACCGCGAGCAGCCACAGCGCGGGGATCGCAAGCAGCGCCGAGGACATCGGCAGCCGACCTGCCGCCAGCGCGCGATGGCGCTTGGTCGGATGCTGCCGGTCGGCGGCGAGGTCGAGCAGATCGTTCATCAGATAGGCACCCGACGCGCAGGCCGAGAACGCCAGGAACGCCAGTAATGCGTAGCCGAGCGTCGCAAGATTCATCTGATGCGCCGTGATCGCCGGCACGAACACCAGCGTGTTCTTGGCGTATTGATAGACGCGCAGCGCCTGCGCCCAGGTTTTGAGGCTGGCACGGCTGCTGCCGCGCGTCTCGATGCGCTCCATGGAGGCGCGGTCGAACGGCAGCCGGTCACCCGCCGCGAGATCGGCCGGCGCAACGACGCCGTCGAACCCGAGATGCGCGGCAATGCCCGCCGCATGATGCGCAAACCGGCCGGCAACCAGATAGATTGCCTCGCCCCGCGCCCGCGCCGCCAGCGCCTGGTTCAGCACGTCGGCATCATAGGGCAGATGGGCGTAGTCGAGCTCGGCTTGCGCCAGGATATCCGTGAGCGCAGCCATGCCCGGACGTCCGCCCGCGCCGAAGCGGGCCAGCAGGCGGCCGGGGCTGGAGAACAGCGCTTCCAGCAGCAGCTCGGAACGGAGCAGGGCACCCTCGAGATCGATGACAAGCGTCCGCGCCGCAGCGGGGACCGCCGACGGTGTGGGGACGCCCGAATCGTAGTGCCAGGCAGGCTGCTCCATCCGAAAACGCTCTATTGGCCGCAACATGACCGGCCCTGAGGCCGGGGAGCAGGGAAATGGACGGCCGAGAGCCTAGGGGGCATTCGCTAAGGGCGACTTAACCGGGGCAAAAGAGCGGCCGAAAGCGGGCGCAAAGCACCTGCAGATATGACGAAAACCACAGTCTCGTTAAGGAGATAAGGACGGGGATAGCGTCAAGCGGCCTTCCTCGCCCCAGGTGCGAAATTGCAGTCCGAGCAGGTCGTAGCGGACCCGAAGGTAGCCGTCCGGACCGTGCACCACGGCATCGGGCGCGATCCGCTCAACCGCCTGGGCCATCACACCGACATAGAAGGTGTCGTCCCAGAGGTAGCGAAAACGGTAGAGGCAAATCCCGCTGTCGAGACACCGGATCAGCAAGACATCGCGCTTGAGCCGCCTGTCGGATGTAACGGGCGGTAGTGGCGGAGGCGGTGGTGGCGGCGCAGTCACCACTGCGGGTAGGGGCTGCGGAGGGGGCGGTCCATACTTGTCGTAAGACCGCTCAATCGATCTCGGGGTGCCCGTGTCCTGGCTCTCGCCGCGGCTCTGCGAAACCGGCGCGCCGGTATAAGACAACTTTGGCTGTGTGAAGATGATTGCACGCTGGCGCATCGACCTGGCGAGCCCGCCATTGACGCATTCGCCGCCGGCAGTCCTGCCCTCAGGGCATCTTGTCTGCGCCTGCGCCCGATCGAAAAGCGACAAGCCGGCGGCGAATGCCATGGCAAGAGCAAGGCCGCTCAACCCAGTGATGATGCGCGTCAAAATTTCATACTCCCGCCAAACATCGCAATCCAGCCGCGAACGCGCAAATCGGGCGTCAGCTCGGTGAGATTCTCGCTGATCCAGAAATGCTCCGCGCTCGCTTTCAAGGACATGCCCTCGCGTAGCGAATATTGCGCAGAGCCTCCGGTCCCGATGCGGGTCTTTGCCGGAATGAATTGCTGCGTGATCGGATTGTAGGAATTTTGATCGCGCCGCATGTAGTTTACCATCGGTGCGACGGTCCAGTTGCCGCTCGTGAAGGGTTGCTCGAGGCGATACCGATACACGGCGCTGTTGGAGCGAAACGACTCGGGAATGATTTTCATCAGGTCCGGATCGAGAACCCTGTTCTTCTCGGCGTTCGTCCACGACGCCGTGAATGTCGTGCTCGACGATGTCGTCCATGCATATCCGACCGTGCCTGATAGCGTGTAGCGGTCGCCAAGCGCGTAGGATGAAATTTGATCCAGATAGGTCGCGGTTTCGTGGGCATAGGACGCCGAAACCAGCAGCGTCAGGTTTGCCAGCTGGTAACCGAGCGACGCACTCTGCGTTTCAACCCGTCCCGGCCCCACCAATGTGCTTGCCTGCGGCTCCACGCTTGCGGGATCGAGCAGCGCTTCCATTCGATATGCGCCGCGCCACGTATAGCCGGAGCTGAACGTCAGGATGAGTTGCTCGCCGATGGGCAGGTTGACGCCGACGGTCGGCCCTATGTTCAAGCCTTCGCCAAATGTTGCGATGTCGACGATGTCCTGATCCATCCGTGCATTCGCCGCGCTGCCATAAAGAGCCGTCGTCCCCGAGGGGAGGTTGACGTTCATCGAGATGAAGGGCTGAATTCCGGGAATGCCGAGATAGGTCGCGGTCCCCGATACGACCGTGTCGGTCGTGGTCGTCACGCTACCGGTCAGCCCCGGCGTCGATTGCCACGACCAGACATAGCCGCCCCTGCCGAGCAGATCGACTTTCAAGTTTTCGAGCGGCTGCCCGCTCGCCTGGATCGTCAGTGGCGCATAGACCTGCGTACCGGCGCCTGCCGCCGTCGAGCCGCTGGCAGGAAAACCTCGCGTGCCACTCCAGCTCGCATAGCGCAATTCCTGATCGGCGCTCAGCGACCAGTTCGGCTCGTCGGCATTCGCGAGCGAGGAAACCGTAAGGCAGGCCATGGCCACACGCGCGCGTTTCCATACGTCTCGAACATAATCGCAGAGGCGCGCGCGCATGATGAGCTAATACGACATGCCGTTGGAGAACACTGACAGCAGCGAGATCGCCGGATGCACGGCGACCTCGCTACTGGACACGCAATCAAGCCGCGGTTACGGCTTCTTTCCGGACGTGGGTGCTGGCGGCTTGGGGGGCGCCGGAGTGGGCTTCGGCGGCGGCGGGATGTTCTTCCGTACTGCCGCGTCGCCCAGCGACGGAGAATTCCTGTAAGCCATGACCGGGGCGGCGCTGACCGCTGCGAACAACGCCGCGGCGATCATCATTCGATACATCATGATCTTTGTTCCTCTTCAAGATCCGTCGGGGAGCAGTGAAAAATTCCAGCCGATGACGGTCGCGACTGAGAATCTGTTGGCTGAGCGGTTCATTGCGATTTCTTCTGCAGAGGTGCGGCCAGCTTGGCGGGAGGCGCTTGGGTCTGGGCTTGGGTCTGGGCCTGAGCCTGCGGCTGCACGGATGCTTCCGGCGTGGCGATGGCGATTCCGAACAGGCGCCATTGCCCGGCCACGATCTGGAATGTGAGATTGAACTTGATCTGCTGCGGCTGGGTTGGAATGTAACCTGCGAGGCGCAGCATTCCCCGTTGATCGAGTGCGGGTGCATCGGCGAATTGCGGCGCCAGCAACGCCGCGCCGTAGAGATCGAAATTGCGACGCCGCAGGTCGAGAAAATTCAGCCCGAGATCGGCGGCGGTGTTACGCGCCTGGAAATCGGGCGCGGCGAGATCGCGCAGCACCGTGTAATTGCCGGTGCGGTTGGCATCGTTGAGCGTGAGCAGCGTCGAGCGGATCAGATAGAGCGCCTGCTCCAGCGTCACGGGCAGGGACGGTTGCACGGGAGCGGCCGCCGGCGCAGGCGCCTTTTGTTGTGCTGCCGCCCTGTGGTTCCCGCAGGAAAACAGTAGCGCCAGCGCAATCAGGGCACGCGCCACCGGCTGCATGGAATGACCACGCATACCGTCACCAGCCGACGCGCATTCCGACGCGTCCGCCCAATCCGCCGCCATTCGTGCCGTAGGTCAGGCCGCCGCTGGCCTGCACGTGCTCGCTGACGCGGAGCGCGGCACTCATGGAGAGCGCGTTGGTGTTCTGAAACGTGCCCCAGTTCATGGTCACCGCGACCTTTTCAGACGGCATCAGCCACGGCGAGCCGGACATCGCGAAGGCCATCGCGACACCGTTGATCGCCTTGCCGGTCCTGCCGTCGAGGTCGTTGAGGCGGGCATTGATGCCGGCGAGCTGATTGTTGATGCCTGCGATGTCGCCGGAGCTGGCGAGCCCGAGCGCAGCAAGCGACGTGGAAGCGAGATTGCCGGCGGCGTCCGTGGTGACGAGTTGGGTCGGCCCGGATTGTGCGGCCGTGCTCGCGGCCGAGGCGATGCCGGCCATCGTGTAGGTGTTGGTCGCGGTGCCAAAGACCTGCTGGTTCGCGCGCGTCGCAGTGGCGCCAGCGCCGATCGCGGTGGAGTTCGCAAAGGTCGCCGACGCGCCGGCGCCGAAGGCCGACGCGTTCGCACCGGTGGCGGTGGCAACGTTGCCCACCGCGGTATTCGCGACGCCGTTTCCGCTCGCGTTGGCGTCGGTGCCGATCGCGACGTTTGCGCTGCCGGTGCCGTTTGCCAGGGCGCCAGCCCCGCTCGCGGTGTTCCCGGAATTGGCGCCGCTCGCGTTGGAAAGATAACCGTTCGCCGCGTTGAAGCTGCCGGCGCCACTGGCATTGGCGCCGTCGCCGGTCGCGACGTTTCGGCTTCCGGCCCCGCTCGCGTTGGCGTTCAAGCCGGTCGCGACATTGGAGCTGACATTGCCGCTGGCGTTGGCGTTGGTTCCGGACGCGACGTTGTTGCTGGTGTTGCCGACGGCATTGGCGTTCGCCCCGGTCGCGATATTCTGGCTGCCGGTGCCACTGGCGTGGGCGCTGGATCCGACCGCGACGTTCTTGCTGCCGTCACCGCTGGCAATGGCGTCAAACCCGCTCGCGGTGTTGGAGCTGTTGTTGCCGTTGGCAAGAGCTTCCCCGGTCGCGGTGTTGATGCTGTTGTTGCCGCTGGCATTGGCGTTGTCCCCGACCGCGGTATTGACGCTGCTATTACCGCTGGCGTTGGCGAGACCAACGGCGATGTTGCCACTGACGTTGCCGCTGGCGTTGGCGCCAAACCCGATCGCGCTGTTATTGCCGCCTGTGCCGGTCGCATTGGCATTGGTTCCGCAGGCGAAATTACCGCCTGATCCGGTTGCCGTTGCACCTTGCGCAGAGGCGGCAGTATCGACGCACACGAACTGCGCCCGGGCTTGCGGAGCGCCCGCACCAGTCGCGAGCGCGGCAATGAGTGCGGTTGCAAGTAAAGCGGCTGCTCGCGTCCGGAATACGACTGAAATATTCATGTTTAGCCCCCCACCATCCCCCAATTGGCCATTGGGGAGCGCGCGCCGCGGGGAATTTGTAGGCAGACCGCCGTCAATGCCGGCGTCGGTCCAGCGTGACAGCAGCGTGACTCCTGCACGCGTGACATTCAAAGTATGTCAAAGCATGTAAGGTGTGGCTCCGGGGATACTATCGCCGAGCCACGTTCGCCATTGGAGTGAGAGACTACGTGCCGCTTCCGAGATTTGGTCTTTCGCTGTTCGGGCGCTTTGAGCTGACGACAAATGACGGCGTGGTTCCGTTGCCGGGCCGGAAGCTTGCGGGATTGCTGGCCTATCTGGCCTGCACAGCGCCGCGCCCCCAGCCGCGCGAAAGGCTCGCGAACCTGCTGTGGGGCTCGCATTTCGAGACCCAGGCGCGGCAGAATCTGCGCCAGAGCCTTGTGCGGTTACGGCGGATTCTCGGCCAAGACTCCATTTTCAGCGACGACAACGACGTCTGGCTCGCGCCCGGCGTGATCGATTGCGATGTGGTCCGCTTCGAGACGTTGATCGTCGAGGGCAGCCGCGCGTCGCTGGCCGCGGCCGCCGATCTCTATCGCAATCCGCTGCTGACGGATCTGAATATCGAAGAAGACGCATGGTCGGAATGGCGCGACCAGGAGCGGGAGCGGCTGGACGGCATGGCGGTCGATTCCATGGTCAGACACGGCCGGTACGCGCTGCAGTCCGGACATGCGGAATCCGCGCTCAGGAATGCCAACCGGGCCATTGCGGTGAATGGCCTGCGCGAGGACGCGCATCGGCTGATCATCGAGGCGCTCACCGCCACCGGACGCAGGGCTGAGGCGCTCAAGCGCTATCAGGATCTCGTCGCGCTGCTCAAGCGCGAGCTGAACACGGAGCCCGATGCGGTCACCCAGTCGCTCGTCGCGGAGCTCCGCAGCGCCAGACCATCCGATGCAGCGCGGGCGAACGAGCCCCTGGATGGCGTCCACGCGCGCAAGACCGAAGTCGCAGCCGTCGCGCTACGCGACGACGATGCCCCTTTAGGATCGCTCCGCCCGGGCAGCCGCCAGCAGCGCCAGTTGACGATCATGGCCTGCCATCTGATCGGCGCGATGACCCTGTCCGCAGAGCGCGACCCCGAGGACGTCCACGACCAGATCGTCGCCTTTCATCAGGTCGCAGCCAGGATCGCAGCGCAATTCCATGGCTTCGTCGCCCAGCACCAGGGCAACGGCGTCCTGATCTATTTTGGTTATCCCGCGGCCCGCGAGCACGATGCCGAACGCGCCGTACGCGCCGGCCTCGCCATTGTCGATGCGGTTCGTACCTTGAACGCGCCGGCCGGCACAGCACCGCGGGCGAGCGGGGATCGCGACGGGCCTCGTCGTGATCGGCGAAAGGCCCGGGCCCGGCGACCTGCACCAGCACGTTGCGATCGGCGAGACGCCGGACCTGGCGACGCGGTTGCAGAGCGCAGCCGGGCCGGGCGAGGTCGCGATCGCAGCGAGCACGCGGCGGCTGCTCGGGCAATTGTTCGACACGCGCGCGCTTCCGGATATCGAGGTCAAGGGACTGCCGCAGCCGGTGTCCGCGTGGCAGGTGCTTGGCGAGGCCATGGGCGTCAGCCGCTTCGATGCACGGCGCGCCGATTCATTGTCCGTCCTTGTCGGCCGCCAGGAAGAGATCGAGCTGCTGCTGCGCCGCTGGACTCAGGCGAAGTCCGGCGCGGGCCGCGTGGTGCTGATTTCGGGCGAGCCCGGAATCGGCAAATCGCGCATCGTCGAGAGCCTGCTCGCGAGTCTGGAGGACGAGCAGCACAGCCGCTTGCGCTATTATTGCTCGCCGCATCATACGCACAGCGCGCTCTACCCGTTCATCACCCAGCTCGAACGGGTCGCGAATTTCGAGCCGGGCAGCAGCGCCGGCGCACGGATAGACAGGCTGGAAGCCCTGCTCGCGCCGGCGACGACGAATCTGCCGCGCGACGTCGCACTGATCGCCGAGCTCGTCGGCGTGCTCCTGGACGGACGCTATCCGTCCCTGGCGCTCAGCCCGCAGGAGAAGCGGGAGAAGACTCTCAACGCACTGCTCAATCAGCTTTTAGCCGGGACGGCGCAGGCGCCCAGGCTGATCGTGATCGAGGACGCGCACTGGATCGACCCGACATCGCTCGATCTGCTCGACGCGATAGCGGCCCGCGCCGCAAATCTGCCGCTGCTGCTGCTCGTCACCATCAGGCCGGAATTCCAGCCTTCCTGGATCGGCCATCCACATGTGACGTTGCTGCCGCTCAGCCGTCTTGGCCGCAGCGACAGCGCCGGCATCATTGATGACGTCGCGGGGGACAAGCCGCTCCCCGAGGCCATCG
This sequence comes from Bradyrhizobium sp. Mp27, assembly GCF_029953005.1. Classification (NCBI taxonomy): domain Bacteria; kingdom Pseudomonadati; phylum Pseudomonadota; class Alphaproteobacteria; order Hyphomicrobiales; family Nitrobacteraceae; genus Bradyrhizobium; species Bradyrhizobium sp. Mp27. The sequence continues at coordinate 12,810 of NZ_JASAUS010000052.1, forward strand.
TCGAGCAGATCCTGTCGCGCACCGACGGCATACCATTGTTCATCGAGGAGCTGACCCGCACGCTGCTCGAGCAAGAGCTGTTGCGCGAGGCATCCGACAGCGATGGTCCGGAGCAATCGCGGCCATCGCTCGCCATTCCGGCGACCTTGCAAGCCTCGCTGGCCGCTCGCCTCGATCTGCTGGGCGCGGCGAAGGATGTCGCCTCGATCGGCGCGGCGATCGGGCGGGAATTTTCCTACGAGCTGATCGCCGCAATATCGGCATTACCCCCTGCGGATCTGGACGCCGCCCTCGGACGGTTGTCAACCTCCGGCCTCGTCAGCCGCCGCGGCTCGCCGCCCCAGGCGAACTACACGTTCAAGCACGCGCTGGTGCAGGACGCCGCCTATGTCACGATGCTGAGGAGCCGCAGGCGGCAATTGCATGAGGATATCGGAAGCCGGCTGATCGAAAGCTTTCCAGCGCTGGCCGAAAGCCAGCCCGAGATCGTCGCCCATCATTTCACCGAGGCGGGGCGTGTCCGCGAGGCGACCGACCACTGGATCAAGGCCGGGCGGCTTGCGCGGGCGCGATGGGCCAACCGCGAGGCGGCCAGTTTCCTCGAGCGCGCGCTGCGTGCCCTCGAGACAGAGCCTGAAACCCGTGCAACGCTGGAACAGGCGATCGATCTTCGCATCGACCTGAAGAACTCACTCTTTCCACTCGGTCAGTTCGCGCGCATCGTCGGCTATCTTCGTGAGGCCGAAGCGTTGGCCAGGAATCTCGACGATCCCCGGCGGCTTTGCCTGACCTTCGTTCACATGTGCCAGACGCTCAGCCTGAGCGGCAATCCGCAGGACGCCGTCAAGTTCGGCCGGGACGCCCACCTTCTTGCAGAGAAGCTCGGTGAACTTTCGCTCCGGGTCTCGGCATCGCTGTTTCTCGGGTTGGCGTGCTTTTCGACGCTGCATTACGGGGAGGCCGAATCTCACTATCTCAACGTACTGGAGCTGCTCGAGGGAGAGCTGAGCCTCCAGCAATTTTCCCTTGCCGGATTTCCGGCGGTCACCGCCCATGGCTTTCTCACCCGCATCTATGCCGACCAGGGCAAGTTCGCGCGCGGGACCGCTCATGGCGAGGAAGGTATCCGCCTCGCCGAGGCGGTCGATCACCCCTACAGCCTCGGCATCGTCAGCTGGTGCTTTGCCGATCTGCTGGCGTCCAGGGGAGAGCTGAGCCGTGCGGTCGTGGTGCTGGAGCGCGGACTGGCAGTGGCGCGCGAGTGGAACCTGCCGTTCCTCGTTGCAGGCAATTCCGGCAGCCTCGGTCACGCTTATTCCTTGCTGGGGCGAACTGCCGAAGGCCTGCCGCTGATGGAGCAGGCGCTGGGGGTTTTCGAGAAGATGGGACATCGATTTGCCCAGGCGTTGTTCCTGTCGCCTTTGGGGGAAGCGTACCTGCTCGCAGGCCGGCAGGCGGATGCTCTCAGATCTGCCGGGTGGGCGCTGGCCATGGCGCGTGAAAACGGCCAGCGCAGCGGCGAGGCGGCCGCGCTGCGTCTTCTGGGTGACGCTTCCAGCGGCGATAGCTCTCCGGACCAAGCCGAAGGTTACTACAGGACGGCGCTCTTGCTGGCCGATGAACTCGCCCTGCGCCCGCTCGCCGCGCGCTGCCATCACGGCCTCGGAAAACTGTATCTGCACGCTGGCCGTCCGGATCAAAGTCGCAACGAGCTCGTCACCGCAACGACGATGTTCCGCGAGATGGAGATGCGGTTCTGGTTGGAGCAGGCCGAAGCGGAGTTGAGCGGACTTCCGGAGTCTCTGCTGCTGCGAGAGTGAGCGGCGATGAGGGCTGCGCGTCGCGGGATCTCACACGATTGAGGTCGCGATAGATGACGGACGGTTCTTCGCCGGCAGACTGTTGCATGGATCCCACAACCCGGCGCCAGCTTCATGTTCCGGCAGGGCTTTTGCCGCCCGCCCCGTGAAAATCCTCCCGGCCGACCCCATCTGCGAGTTTCGCGCGCTTGCCCGCCCCGCCTACAATGAAATCAGGTGTCATGACCGAACAGACGCTCGCTGCGCCTATCGACGACCAACAGGAACGCCAGCGCGGCTTTACGCGCTATCAGGCGCTCCTGATCGCACTGCTCGCGTTCACGCAGTTCACGATCATTCTCGATTTCATCATCATGTCGCCGCTCGGCGCCATCCTGATGCCGGCGCTCGACATCACGGCCGGGCAGTTCGGCGTCGCGGTCTCGGCCTACGCGTTCAGCGCGGGACTGTCGGGAATCCTGGCCGCGGGCTTTGCCGATCGCTTTGACCGCAAGCGCCTGCTGCTGTTCTTCTATGTCGGCTTCACGCTCGGGACCCTGCTCTGCGCCGCCGCGCAGACCTACCACGTGCTGCTGCTCGGCAGGATCGTGACCGGATTGTTCGGCGGCGTGATCGGCTCGGTCGTGCTGGCCATCATCACCGATTTGTTCGCGCTGCACCTGCGCGGCCGCGTGATGGGCTTCGTCCAGACGGCGTTCGCCGCCAGCCAGGTGCTCGGCATTCCCGCCGGGCTGTTTCTCGCCAATCACTGGAACTGGCATGTCTGCTTCATTGCGATCGTCGGCCTGTCGATCGTCGCGATCGCAATCATCGCCTTCGCGATGGAGCCGGTCGACGCGCATCTGAAACTGAAGCAGGACAGAAACCCGTTCCGCCATCTGATCGCGACCGTCGGACAGCCGCGCTATACGCTGGCCTTCGCCGTCACGACGCTGCTGGCGACCGGCGGGTACATGCTGATGCCGTTCTCTAGCGCCTTCACCGTGCATAATCTCGGCATCGACATCCTGCATCTGCCGACGATCTATCTCGTCTCCGGCCTGTTCAGCATCGTCACGGGACCGCTGGTCGGCAGGGCCAGCGACGCGTTCGGCAAGTACCCGACCTTCGTCTTCGGCAGCGTGGTGTCTGTCATCATGGTGCTGATCTACACCCATCTCGGCCACGTCTCGCTCGCGACCGCGATCCTCGTCAACGTGCTGATGTTCGTCGGCATCTTCTCGCGCATGATTCCGTCGCAGGCGCTGATGTCGGCGATCCCCGACCCCAGCCAGCGCGGCTCGTTCAGCGCGGTCAGCGCGTCGCTTCAGCAGCTCTCCGGGGGGCTCGGTTCGGTCCTCGCCGCCGCCATCATCGCGCAACAACCGGATGGTTCGCTGCTCCATTTCGACCGGATCGGCTACGTCGTCGTCGCGTCGGCAATCGTCTCGCTGGTGGCGATGTACTTTGTGCAGAAGGCGGTGGCGGAGCGAACCGGGCGACGCGTGGTCTGAGGGCTCGACTTGAAAAAGCCCGCTATGCCCGCCCGCCGGCCAGCAGTTCAAGCTGGTCGTGCAGCTGCGCAGGAAGATACGGCTTCCGGATGAACCTCGCCCCGAGTGGGATGTCATCCGCTGCCGGGCTGACTTGGCCGGACGTAATGAGGAGCCGCACGGGCGGCCATCGGTCTCTGATCACCGCCGCCAGCCGAAGGCCATCCATCGAGCCGGGCATCTGAATGTCGGTGAAGACGACGGTGATCGCCGGTTCCGTCTCCAACAGATTGACAGCCTCGTCCGCGTCGGCCGCCTCGAAGATATCGAAGCCCATATCCCGCACCATGTCAGCCGCGTTCATGCGGATGAGAAGGTCATCTTCGACGATGAGGATCACGTCCCTATGCTGACCGAGATTGGACACTTATTCTCCGGCATAACCAAGCGTAAGGTTTGAACGGCTTCTTTGTTCCGCCGAACGTCTTGCGAAGATTCGCGTTGGTTGGAACAGGGCTTTAGGGTTCACCATGGCAATTGACATCAAGGCGGACGTCGATGCCGTCCAGCAGATCGGGGCGGTTCCCAAGGTCCTGGATTTGGCCGCACGTATTACGGGCATGGGCTTCGTCGCCATCGCGCGCGTGACTTCGGATCAATGGATCTGCTGCGCCGTTCGGGACAGCATCGCCTTTGGCCTCGCGCCGGGCGGAGAACTCCGTGTCGAGACGACCATCTGCAATGAGATCCGGCAGCACGGCAACACGGTGGTCATCAACGATGTGCAGACGGACGACATCTTCTGCAATCATCCGACACCGGCCATGTATGGATTTCGCAGCTACATCTCAGCTCCCATCGTCCTGATCGACGGAGCTGTGTGGGGAACGCTGTGCGCCATCGACCCCACGCCTCGACAACTTCGCACACCTGAAATCCTCGACACGTTTCAGCTGTTGGCCGAACTGATCGCGGCACAGCTCGAACTCAATCAACGTCTGGAGCGGAGCCAGGCCGATCTCATCGACGAGCGAAAAACGGCGGAGCTTCGCGAGCAGTTCATCGGCGTATTGGGACACGATCTTCGTAATCCCCTCGCGGCCGTCGATGCTGGCATGCGCCTGCTGCTCAAGAACCTCGACACCGGGCGGGCGCCGGAAATCGCGCTTGGCGTTCAAAAGGCCGTCTATCGCATGGCCGGGATCGTCGAAAACGTCATGGACTTCGCGCGAGGCCGGCTCGGCGGAGGCCTTACGATCAAGCGAGATGCGACGCTGCCGTTGACGCCGGTGCTGGAGCAAATCATCGCGGAGTTCAGGACGGCCTGGCCGACCGTGACGATCAGCTCATCGGTCCAGATCGAAGAACCCATCAGCTGCGATCGGAGCAAGATGGGACAACTGTTCTCAAACCTGCTCGGGAATGCAATTACGTACGGTGACCAGGATAGACCGATCCACGTCGTAGCCAGAACCTTTGACGGAACGTTCGGGCTGACGGTTTCCAACGAGGGCCCGCCAATCTCCGAAAAGGCGCTGGCGAACCTCTTCAAGCCATACACGCGAGGCGACCGGCCCAGTCAGCAGGGCCTGGGACTCGGTCTCTACATTGCTTCGCAAATCGCCCAGGCCCATGGCGGCAAATTGAGTGCGATATCGACCGCACGCGAAACGACCTTCTCGTTCGAGATGCCGATCTAGCCGGGCCGGGAGCAGGATCGTCTGGAGCCAGGTTATTGCGTTACGCTGGCCGGGAAAATGAGCGACTGATCGTCGATCTCCTGATCCGGGAGCTGATGGACGCCCGCCATGGCGTGCAGCTCGACCAAGGACGGCATGGCCGCGGCGGACAGCTCTATCGCGCGAGGTTGCGTCCTGAAGATCAGGGCAGAAGCGGCGATCAGAGCTGCAACGACGAAACAAGCGATCAGCGACCGACGCATATGGCGTCTCCCACGTCTATGTGGAGAACAGAAAGCTTAACAAACAATAATGACCGCTAAACGCGGGCACTCGACTCGGCAAACGCCGTCGTCGCGGACTCCTGCACGAAATGATCAAGGATGCCGGCGGCACCGAGTGCGACAAAAGCGGCGAACAGACAGGCAATGATGAAAATACGCATCCTGTTGATCCCTACATTGATAATCTAGCACGCTCCCAAACGGATTTGTGCAGCGCCCGTACAAAACACCGTGTTCAGCCCGGAAGCGCGAAGGCCTCCGCCTCGATATCGAGAAACGTCCGCCCGATCGCGCCAACGGCGGCATAGAGGTCAGCCGAACGCACCCGCTCGAGATCAACGAAAAAGCGCCTCATCCAGCGTGAGACATGCTGATCAAAGAAGAGGCGCTCGGCGCCCGCTGGCGCCAAAATGCTCCCGCCGGCAAGGCCTGCCATGATCTCACAGAGAAATCCCGCGTGATCTTCGGGCTCCGTACGCTCCGGAGCCTTTTCGATGCCGAGCCCCCCGAGAGTTTCCCGCAACCGCGCGAGTGGACGGCCATACAGGGTATCGGACAGGTAGTGTGAGGCATAAGGCAGCAGTGCCCCCTTGCCCAACCCTGCAAAGAGGGCGAAGAACTCGCGCGATGCGGCCTGCTCATTGGTCCGGCGCGCTGCATCCGCCAGCGCCATGTGCGCCACGCCCATCGGGCTGGCATCGCCGTGCAATGCAGAGAGCCGGTGCAGCAGCGGTGTGTCCGGGCTGCGCGTCAGCAACGTCGCCAACAGCGCATATTCCTGCGCCCGGGCGAGGTCGAATTCATCGACGATACGCACTGAAGCGGTTGTTGAAGTTGGATCCATCATTGTTCGATCGCGCAAGACATATCATCCTGCCGGTTGCTAGCGAGGTAATGCGCTGCCATGACGTCGTGCTCGCCGGGAGGGCGGCTCTCCGGCAGCAGGACTGACGGACTGCATGCTCTCATTCCAGCCCTGGTCCGGTCGTGCCGTGGCATCATCGGGCAGCGATTTAGCTGCCAATATCGTCGGTTCGAGAATGGGCTGTTCGGCATCGGGCCGCCCTTGCGGAATGAGCTCGGTTGACGGCGGCACGTCCGCAAGCGCGTCACCCACCTGCTCCAGCCCCTTCGACATCCGCGCGACGAGATCGGCGACGTTGTCCGCCGGGTCGAGCGGGCCAAATCCTGGGATTGCGTTGGGATCGTTGAAATCCCACTGGTTCTCCGCGATCCCGATGAAGTCGCGGATCGCAAGGTCGGCCGCCCAGGCACGGCGCAATGCCAGGCGCGTCAGTTCGGCCGGAACGCCCGTCTGCAGGAACGCCGCAATGTCGGTGTGAGCGGTGATCGATTCGATCGACGGCAAACTGGCGAGATCGAAAGGCCGGTCGTTCCTGTCATTCGCTACGGACGGCTCGGCAGCCTGCTCCTTGTCGGCCGGGGCAAGTTCAGCGTTTTGGCTTCTCGAAGCTTGCTTGAGCCGCGCCCAGCGAACGAAGACGTTAGTCTCTGACATCGATCTCTTTCATGCCGCTGCTAACGATTGCGCTGCCGTTTGACGAATGGTCGTTCGACATGATGCTCGGCGACGAACCGGCCGACGATCTCGGAGATGCCTGGTGGCATCGGCACGGCTTCGACCAGATTGCTGCCTGCATCGGTAAACGCCTCGCCCTCCGCCGGATCGGCCGTGACCGCGAGCAGCTCGTAGGGCGGCTCGGAACCGGTCGGGCGCAAATTGACCCACAGCGTGGGCGAGCCTGACGTGAGATTTTCGCGATAGTTGGTGGTTTCGGTCCGGTGCAGTTCGATCACGGCATCACCGGCATAGAACAACGTGACCTCGCCCTCGCCTCCAATCGGAGTCCACGGCTTCGCAGTCGGCTCTCCCGCAAACACGGAGACGGGCCGCCACAGAAAATCGGCCCACGCGCTCTTCGCCTTGCGCCGTTCGATTGCGACACCGACAGCAATGCGTGCAAGACTTGTCGAGACCAATGTACCCTCTCGCGATCGAGACGTGGTTCCTGCTTCCGAAGCCAATCCAGCGACGCTGCGCGCTCGCCCCCGGCGAGAGCGATAATCGTGCGCTCATGATACGGGCGTCGTCTTTTCCGATACGCGGAGTATATACTTCGGGGGTGAACGGGCCAGTAGGTGGCCGCTCTATTTTGGGAGCCGCGAGATATTGTGACCGTCATATCTGACACCGGCAGGCGCCTCCTGATCTGTTCATGCGAAGGGACGATGCCGCTCGATGCAGACGCAATTCGCCGCGGCTGCCGCGGTGAAGTGACGGCAGCGACGCAGCTCTGCGGCGCCGAACTCGGGCGATTCAAGGCTGTCGCCGCCGAAGATGGTCCGCTCACGGTGGCCTGCACGCAGCAGGCAGCACTGTTTTCGCAGGTTGCTTCCGAAAATAATCGTGCGAATTCGATACAGTTTGCCAACATCCGCGAGACCGCCGGATGGTCTGGCGATGCCGACCGCGCGGGGCCGAAAATGGCCGCGCTGCTGGCCGCCGCGGCCGAAGTCGCCGCACCCACGCCGACGGTCCAGCTGGAAAGCGGCGGAGTCATCCTGATCTACGGCCGCGACGAGGCCGCGATCGAGGCTGGTGACTTGCTGAAGGAACATCTCGACGTCACCGTGCTGATTGCGCCACCAGCCGCGATCGCACCGCCACGTAACGCCGACTATCCGATTGCCAAGGGCCGGATAACGAGTGTCAAGGGACACCTGGGCGCGTTCGATGTCGTGGTCGACGATTTCGCCGAAGCCGCACCGTCCTCGCGTCGAGCCCTGACGTTTGGCGCGTCGCGCAACAACGCCCGTTCGACCTGCGACATCGTCCTCGACTTGACCGGCGGGCCGGCGCTGGTTCCTGCCGACTTGCGCGACGGCTATCTGCGCGCGGATCCCGGCAGTCCCGCAGCAATCCTCCAGGCCGTGCTGAAAGCGCGCGACCTCGTCGGGACCTTCGAGAAGCCGCGTTACATCACCTTCGACACCGGGCTTTGCGCACATTCGCGCTCGAAGCGGACCGGCTGCACCCGCTGTCTCGATTCCTGTCCGGCCGGCGCGATCACACCTGCCGGCAACTATGTGGCGATCGACGCCGACATCTGCGCGGGCTGCGGCCAATGCGCGACGGCCTGTCCCACCGGCGCCGCGTCCTATGCGCTGCCGGCGGAAGACGCGCTGGTCAGAAAGCTGCGTGCCATGCTGCTCGCATACCGTCAGGCGGGCGGCGAGAGGGCCGTTGTCCTCGTCCATGACGAAAGCCACGGCGGGCCGCTGATCGACGCGCTATCGCGGTTCGGCGACGGCTTGCCTGCAAACGTGCTGCCGTTCGCGGTCAACGAGGTCACGCAAATCGGGTTGGAGAGCATCACCGCGGCTTTTGCCTATGGCGTGTCGGCGGTGCGTTTCCTGCTGCGGGCCAAGCCGCGCCACGACGTCTCCGGATTGACGCGGACGATCGCGCTCGCCGATCCGATCCTTGCCGGGCTCGGCTTCGGCCCGGCCCGGCTTTCCGTCATCGCGACCGACGATCCGGACGGTCTGATCGAAGCGCTCCGTACCGCGCCGGCCGATGCGCCCACTCCGCGCCCTGCGAGCTTCCGCGCCGTGGGCGGCAAGCGCGACGTGCTGCGCTTCGCGCTGGCCGAACTGCACCGCGCGGCGCCTGCACCCGTCGATGTCATTCCGTTGCCCGAGGGGGCGCCGTTTGGCGCAGTCGAGGTCGACGCGGCCGGTTGCACGCTTTGCCTGTCCTGCGTGTCGGTCTGTCCCACGAGTGCCCTGCGCGACGACCCCGAGCGCCCGGCGTTGCGTTTTGTCGAAGACTCCTGCGTTCAGTGCGGCCTGTGCCGGACGACGTGCCCGGAAAACGTCATCACCCTGGTTCCGCAGATCGACTTCCGTGCCAGTCGGGCGCCAACCCGGGTTCTCAAGGAAGAGGAGCCATTTTGCTGTATCCGCTGCGGCAAGCCATTCGGCGTCAAGAGCAGCATCGAGCGTGTGGTCGCGAAGCTCGAAGGCCAGCACTGGATGTATTCGGGCTCGGCGCAGCGGCTCGACGCCATCAAGATGTGCGCCGACTGCCGCGTCGGCTTCGTGGCCGAACAAGGTTTTGAATCTTACGGCGCACCAGGCCCGACCGTCCGCACCACGGACGATTACCTGCGTGACCGGGACGGGAAGCGCGACCCGGTCGGCCGCTCCAACTGAATTGCCCGGTTCAGGTTGGTCCGAGCGCGATCGCGCTATTCGGCCGGCGTGGCCGACGCTTGCCGGCCTTCCGCTTCGAGCTTTTCGGCGAGCCAGCGGTCGTGATGCTCTCTCGCCCAATTGATATCGACCTCGCCGGTACCCATGGCTTCGAACGCGCCTTCCATGCCGAGCGTGCCGATATAGATGTGTCCCAGGATCAGCGCGATGAAAAGGATCGCGATGACGGCGTGGGCGACCTGGGCGATCTGCATGTCGGCAATGTTGGTGCCGTAGAAGGGAAACAGCAGCACGAATCCCGATGCGGAGACCAGGAGGCCGGCTGCGACCGACAGCCAATAGACCAATTTCTCACCGAGATTGAAGCGGCCTGCAGGCGCATGCTTCGACTTGATGAAGCCGCCGCCCTGCTTGACCCAGTCAATATCGACTCGCTTGAACAGATTGTCCCGGAAGAACAGCACCGTGATCAGAACGAGGCCCGCCACGAAGGCGAAGCTCGTGAAATTGTGCACGTACTTCGCGACCTGGGAGATGTCCGAGAATAGATCCGGGCCGACGAGGGGCAGCAGCAGGACCTTGCCGAAGGTGATGTTCAGGCCGGTCAACCCGAGCAGCACGAAAGAAACCGCTGTCAGCCAATGCGCGAACCGCTCGAAAGCCTTGAAACGGACGATCGTCTGGCCGGAGCGCCCCGCTTCGATGCAAAGCCGCCCCATGATCAGATAGGCAAGCGCGAGCACCGCAAGCATGCCGACGATCACCACCGCCCCACCCCAGTGCAGCAGGACCTCGTGGAAATAATCCCAGGTCCGTCCCGCCGGCTGCATCAGCACGCTGGCTTTGACATCCGGAATGTCGATCCGGCCCTGGATGCGCGGCGCCTGCTCGAGAAGCGTCTTCTGATTGGCCACACTGGCGGTCGGATTGGGCGCCCCGTCGGGACCGAGCTTCTGGGCGAGCACCGGGGCTGTCGTGAGACCGAACAGCATCAACAACAGCGCTGCGAAGCGAATGCGTGCGAAAGCCGTCATGACGGATACCCAATCTTCGTCCCTGATCGTCGCGGTAAGCGCAGGTCCCTTATGACTTGACGTCCTCGTGATAGGCGGTTGTCCAGCCCCAGGCTCCGGAGCCGTAGCCGCGCTTCTCGACGCGCTCCTCGTAGATCTGGGCGATGATGTCGCCATCGCCTGCGAGCAGCGACTTGGTCGAGCACATCTCGGCGCACATCGGCAGCTTGCCTTCGCCGAAGCGGTTCGAGCCGTATTTCGCATATTCTTCGGCGCTGCCCGGTGCCTCCGGTCCGCCGCCGCCCGCGCAATAGGTGCACTTGTCCATCTTGCCGCGCGAGCCGAAATTCCCGACCTGGGGATATTGCGGCGCCCCGAATGGACAGGCATAGAAGCAATAGCCGCAGCCGATGCACAGATCCTTGTCGTGCAGGACGATGCCGTCATCGGTCGGATAGATGCACTTGACCGGACACACCGACGCGCAAGGCGCATCGGTACAGTGCATGCAGGCCATCGACACCGACCGCTCGCCCGGCTTGCCGTCATTGATCGTGACGACGCGCCGCCGATTGATGCCCCAAGGCACTTCGTTCTCGTTCTTGCAGGCGGTCACACAGGCATTGCAGTCGATGCAACGGTCCGCATCGCACAGGAATTTCATGCGTGCCATTGGTCTAACCTCTCATGCGGCCCTGATCTGACACAGCGTGGCTTTCGGCTCCTGCATGCCGGTGGCAGGATCATAGCCATAGGTCGTCAGCGTGTTGTTGCTCTCGCCGAGCACGATGGGATCGGCTCCCGCCGGATATTTCGCCCGGAGATCGGCGCCCTCGTACCAGCCGGCGAAATGGAACGGCATCCAGGCAACGCCCTTGCCGACGCGTTCAGTCACCAGCGCCTTCATCCGAGCCCGCGAACTGTTCTCTGCACCGGTCACCCAAACCCAGCCGCCATCGACGATGCCGCGCTCGGCTGCGTCCGCCGGGTTGATCTCGACGTACATGTGCTGCTTCAGTTCGGCGAGCCATCTGTTGGACCGCGTTTCCTCGCCACCGCCTTCGTATTCAACCAAACGGCCCGAGCTCAGGATCAGCGGGAACTGCTTCGAGATCGCGCGATCGACGGCGGCCTTCTGTACGGAGAAGCCGATATTGGGCACGCGGAATTGCTTCGCGTCCGGCAAGGTCGGATAGTCGGCGACAAGGTCGGGACGCGGCGTGTAGATCGGCTCGCGATGCACCGGAACCGGATCGGGAAGATTCCACGCGATCATGCGGGCCTTGGCGTTTCCGTAAGGCGAACACCCGTGTTCGATCGCGACGCGCTGGATGCCGCCGGACAGATCGGTCGACCATGACACCTTGTCGGGATCGGCCGGATTGATGCGCTCGATCACCTCGCGTTCTTGCGCCGTGAGGTCCTTGTCCCAGCCGAGCTTCTTCAGCACGCCAAGGGTGAACTCGGGATACCCGTCCTTGATCTCCGAACCGACGGAGTACGAGCCCTCGGCAAGAAGATTATCGTGATCTTCCCGCTCCACCTCCTGCCCGTTCTCCATCACCTTGCGCTTCACGACGCGCTCGACTCCGAACCGCGCCCGGAAGGTGCCACCGCCCTCCTTCACCGAAAGATTGGTGTTGTAGAGGATCGGCGTGCCCGGATGCCTGTACTCGGGCGTGCCCCAGCACGGCCATGGCAGGCCGTAATAATCTCCACCAACCTCCGGATCGTCTTTCGGCGCCCGCAACGTCACCAGATCGAACTTGTGCTGGTTTCTCATGTGGGCCTTGAGCCGCTCCGGCGACTGGCCGCAATAGCCCGTCGACCAGCCGCCGCGGTTGATCTCGCGCAGGATGTCCTCCGCCGAGACGGCGCCGTTCTCGACCTTGATGTTCTTGAACATCAGGTCGGCAAATCCGAACTTGCGGGCGAACAGGTACATGGTGTCGTAGTCGTTCTTCGATTCGAAGACCGGCTCGACGATCTTTTCGCCCCATTGCAGGGAGCGGTTCGAGTTGGTGCGCGAACCCTCCATCTCGAAACTCGTGCAGGCCGGCAGGAGGTAAGTGCCGTTCTTGCGCTCCGACAGCACCGACCATGCGGTCGGATAGGGATCGCAGACCACCAGCAGTTCGAGCTTCTCGATGCCCTTCACCGCTTCCGGCATCCGCGTGATGGTGTTGACGCCATGCCCCATGATGAACATGGCCTGCACCGGATTGGGCTGGCTGATCTGATTCTTTGGCAACAAGGTTGCGTCGAACCAGCGCGTGCTCGGAATGCCCGGCGTTTCCATCAGCTTCTTGTCGGGGAAGCGCGACTTCATCCAGTCGTAGTCGACCTCCCATACCCGGCACCAATGCCGCCAAGCCTCCTCGGCAAGACCGTAGTACAGCGGGAGCGATGTGACATCGAGACCGAGATCGGTTGCACCCTGCACGTTGGTGTGGCCGCGGAAAATGTTGGCGCCTGCGCCGGGCAGCCCCATGTTGCCGGTGGCGAGCAGCAACAGGCAGCTGGCGCGGACATTGGCAGTGCCGGTGGTGAACTGGGTCTGCCCCATCGCCCAGATCAGCGTGGACGGCTTCTGTTTGGCGAACAGTTCGGCAAGGTGCTTGACCTGCGCCTCCGGCAAGCCGGTCACGCGCTCGACCTCCTTGGGCGGCCACTTCGCAACCTGCTTCCGGACCTCATCCAGGCCGTAGACGCGCTGAGCGAGGAATTCCTTGTCCTCCCAGCCATTCTCGAAAATGTGCCACAGCATGCCGTAGATCGTGGCGATATGCGTGCCGGGGCGAACCCGGACATATTCGGTCGCGTGCGCAGCGGTCCGCGTCATTCGGGGATCGACCACGATCATGTTGGCGCGGTTGAGCTCCTTGCCTTCAAGAATGTGCTGCAGGGAAACCGGATGGGCCTCGGCCGGATTGCCACCCATCAACAGGATGGTCTTGGCGTTGCGGATGTCGTTGTAGCTGTTGGTCATCGCGCCGTAGCCCCAGGTATTGGCTACACCGGTGACCGTCGTGGAGTGGCAGATCCGCGCCTGGTGATCGGAATTATTGGTGCCCCAGAACGCCGCAAGCTTGCGATTGAGATAAGCGGCCTCGTTGGTGAACTTGGCGGAGCCAAGCCAATAGACCGAGTCGGGCCCCGCCTTCTGGCGGATATCCAGCAGCTTGTCGCCGATCTCGTCGATCGCCGTCTCCCAGGAGATGCGCGTCCACTGTCCGTTGACGAGTTTGACGGGGTAACGCAGGCGTCGTTCGTTCAACACGTCGTCGCGAACTGCCGCACCCTTGCAGCAATGCGAGCCGCGATTGATCGGACTGTCGTAGTCGGGCTCCTGCCCGATCCATACGCCGTTGGCGACCTTGGCGATCACCGAGCAACCGACCGAGCAGTGCGTGCAGACGTTCTTGCGGGTCGTGACCGTTGCGCCGACAGGCGGCGGCGGACCGGCTTCGGCCTTGCGCACGCTGTGCAGCGCGAGTTCACCCACCGCGGCCAATGCGCCGGCCGTCACTCCAGAGCGCTTCAGAAACGTTCGCCGGTCCAGCTTCGCCGATGCTCCGTCGGCCGCCGCATCGAAAAGCCTGGCACGCTCCGGACGACGTTCGGACTTCCTGGTCAGCACGGAAGTCTCCTATCGAGCGGGATAGCTGTTGACGCGATAGAAATTCCTGACTTCCTGGGAATCAGGTCGATAGCGAGCCTTCCGCTTCTGATCGAGATCAACGGGCTTTGCGGAAGCCGCCGCCGGCAACAACTGGCCGGCACTCAACGCACCGGCACCGACAATCGTCAGCCGAAGCAAGTCGCGTCGAAGAAGCTTTGGCGCTTGATCATTCTTCAACGAAGCACACTCCCTGTCAGGGTTAGGCCTTCCCGAAGGCTATCCGAGTTTTGCGCCGGACATCAATCACAGACCTGAGTTGCATAATCTGCAGGAGCGGCCGTGCACGCAGCTTCGCGCTCGTGTTACCGCAACAAGCGGTCAATCGCCGTCAACATCATTGTTATCAGCCGTTCGGCTCCGCAGATTGTCGTGCGAATTGGAAACGGCGAAACATCGAGCAGATGATTGCCGGATGGGTGACGTCACACGCGTCGCGAGTGACGAACTCGCGATCGATACGAATGATGCGCGCTGACATTGCATGAGCGATCGCTGAAGTCCGCGCTGAGTCGAGAGACAATCTTGGGTGAGGGGTCGTCACAGGCGAAGGGACGCCCCCCGCTCGCGATTGGCGCTCAAAGTGACTCGCCTCACACCGGGCGTGATTTGAGAATCATCGGCATCGGGGCACGAGCCACGGCGCTCCCGGTACAATTGCGCGTGCCGCGTCGGGGCGCATCTCGACGCGCCCGACAAGGATGGATCCGAAGTACGCGTCAGGTCCGTGATGGCAGGCGCCGACAATCCGGCCGGAATGCGCTGCAGGAATGACCAAGAGAGAGACCCCTCCGGCGCATCGGCGGGGCCACAGCCCTTCGTTGCACAGGCAAGGGGCACGCAACACAAGGATGCGATTTATCTATCTGGAAATGCTGGATATCCAGAAAAAGCTGGTGCCCAGGAAAGGACTCGAACCTTCACGGCCGTTAAGCCACTGGCACCTGAAGCCAGCGCGTCTACCAATTCCACCACCTGGGCATGCCGTTTGGGGCACGGAGGCGGTTACTACGGTTCGGTGACGCGGTTGTCAAATGCTGCTTGGCACCTACGCGGGGATGCGGATTGCGCATCGCAAACCGGCCCGATACAAGCCTGATAACACGCACTCTTTCCGCAGGAATGGACCCCAGGAATGGATCCCATGGCATCGAATCTGGAAACTCTCGTCACGGTTTTCGGCGGATCGGGGTTTTTGGGCCGGAATGTCGTCCGCGCGCTGTGCCGGCGGGACTACCGGGTCCGGGTCGCGGTGCGCCGGCCGGAACTGGCCGGGTACCTCCAGCCCTCCGGCAAGGTCGGGCAGGTCCACACCGTGCAGGCGAATCTGCGCTATCCGGCCTCGGTCGAGGCGGCGCTGCGTGATTCGCATATCGTGATCAATCTGGTCGGCATCCTCACCGAGGGCGGCGCGCAGAGCTTTGACGCCGTCCAGGCCAGGGGCGCCGAGACCGTCGCCAAGGCGGCGGCCGCCGCCGGCGCGCGCCTGGTGCATGTCTCCGCGATCGGCGCCGATGCGGAATCGCCCTCGCGCTATGCCAAGGCCAAGGCGGCCGGCGAAGCGGCGGTGCTGGCCGCGGTGCCCTCGGCCACCATCTTCCGCCCCTCCGTGATGTTCGGCCCCGAGGACCAGTTCACCAACCGCTTTGCCGCGCTGGCGCGGATGTCGCCGGTGCTGCCGCTGATCGGCGGCGAGACCAGGATGCAGCCGGTCTATGTCGGCGACGTCGCCACCGCGATCGCCGATGCCGTCGACGGCAAGGCCAAGGCGGGCGCGACCTACGAGCTCGGCGGGCCGGAAGTGCTGACCATGCGCGAGATCATCGAGGCCATTTTGGCCATCACCGACCGCAAGCGGGCGGTGGTCCCGCTGTCGTTCGGCCTTGCTCGCTTCCAGGCCAACTTCCTGCAATTCGCGCCGGGTGCGCTGAAGCTTACGCCGGACCAGGTCACGCTGCTCGAGCACGACAATGTCGTGTCGGACGCGGCCAAGGCGGCGGGGCTGACGCTGGAAGGCCTCGGCATTGCCGCGGATTCGCTGGAGGCGATCGCCCCGCAATATCTCTGGCGTTTCCGCCCGCAGGGCCAGTTCCAGCGAATGAGCGTTTGAGGTTTCCGCAGCGTCATGGCCGGGCTTGACCCGGCCATCCACGTCTTCTCACCGCGGCCACCAAGAACGTGGATGCCCGGCACAAGGCCGGGCATGACGAGACTGTGGTGCGGGTCGCAACCGCCTCAAAACTTCAGCTTCTTGAACATCGCTTCCGGCAGCGTCTTGATGATGAGCATCACGAGACGCCATTTGCCGCTGACATAGACGACGTCGGTCTTCTTCTCGACGGCAGCAAGGATCGCATCGCCGACGACCGGCGCCTCGACGGTGAGCGGGCCGATCAGCTTCATGCCTTCCGTCATTTTCGTGCGGACGAAGCCGGGTTTTACGGTGACGACATGGACGCCGCTGCGGCTAGCGCGGGCGCGCAGGCCCGACAGGAAGGCGGAGAAGCCTGCCTTCGCCGAACCGTAGACATAATTGGAGGCACGGCCGCGATCGCCGGCGACGGACGAGACGCCGACGAGCGTCCCGCTGCCGCGTGCCAAAAATTTCTCCGCGAACAGGCCGAGAATCAGCGACGGGCCCTCGTAGTTCGAGCGCATGATCGTGGTGGCGTGCGCGAGATCGCTCTCGGCATTTTGCTGCACGCCCAACAGGCCGACGATCGAGATGACGACATCAGGCAACGCAGCAAGGCCGCTCACAAAGCCCTCGAACGAAGCGGTATCGAGCACATCGAATGTGTGAAGGCCAACCTCGACATTGTAGCGCGCGCGCAGATCGGCGGCGTCAGGCTCCAGTGCGGCGACGTCACGACCCGCGAGGGCGACATCGTATCCGGCCTTGGCAAAGGCGCGCGCGGCCGCGCGGCCGATATCGGAGGAGCCACCGAGCACAATTGCGGACTTGCGTGACGTCACGGCTTAAACCTCATCGAACAGGCGTTGTGAAAGTTTCGAGCGGATAGTCCCGGTGGGATCGAGCGATTTGCGGATCGCGTTGAAGCGCCGCAAGGCCGGATAGCCGGCCTCGAACGTGGCGCGCGACTGGCGTGCATCCTTGGCCAGATAAAGCCGGCCGCCGGCGGCGACGACCAGGTGGTCGATCTCGTCGAGGAAATTCAGGATGTCGCCCTTCACCGGGAAATCCAGCGCCAGCGTGTAGCCGGGCAGCGGGAACGACAGGATGCCGTCGCCCTGGCCGAGTTTCTTGAGCACCGCGAGGAAGGAGGCATCGCCGCGCCGGGCGACGCGATCG
The DNA here is from genome assembly GCF_029953005.1 of Bradyrhizobium sp. Mp27. Taxonomy (NCBI): domain Bacteria; kingdom Pseudomonadati; phylum Pseudomonadota; class Alphaproteobacteria; order Hyphomicrobiales; family Nitrobacteraceae; genus Bradyrhizobium; species Bradyrhizobium sp. Mp27. The sequence goes on from NZ_JASAUS010000052.1 coordinate 30,306, forward strand.
AGGATCTCGCCGAGCACGGCGCGGGCGCCCAGCTCCGGGATCACGCATTGATGCTGGAGAAAGCCGCGCCGGCCGTAGATGCGGTTCCAGTCACTGAGGCTGTCGAGCGGGAAGAAATACGGATAGAGCGAGACCACATGACTGCCCCCGGCGCGCCTTGCACCCATGCGGTAGTAGAGCTCGTTGAAGGCGCGGATGCTGTAGCGGTTCAGCGTCATCGACGGCAGGTCGACGGGCACCGCGAGGCCGGGATTTTTGCCGGCGGGAAACGCACCGGCGCCGTCGGCAAGTTCGTCTGTCCTCGCGTGCTCGCCGAGATAGATCAGCGAGCGGCCGAGATCGCCGCCGCGTGCGGCACAATCGATCCAGGCCACCGAATAGGTCGCGGAATCGCCCGCATCGAGCGCGCGCATCGCGGCATCGAGATCGGATGCGGAGATCACCCGCTCGCGGATCCACCCCGTTTCGACCGGTCGTAGCCGCATCGTCGCCTCCAGGATCACCCCGGTGAGGCCCATGCCGCCGACCGTCGCGAAGAAGGCATCGGAATTCTGCTCGCGCGAGGCCTCGATGGTCTCGCCCTGCCCGGTGCGCAGCAAAATGCTGTCGACATAGCGGCCGAAACCGCCCTCGCAATGATGGTTCTTGCCATGGACGTCGGCAGCGATGGCGCCGCCGACCGAGACGAAGCGCGTACCCGGCACGACGAAGGGCAGGAAACCGCGCGGACCAAAGGTGTCGATCAGGTCCGACAGCAGCACGCCGGCTTCGAGGCGGATGCGTCCGGTCACGGGATCGAACGACCTGACCCGATCGAACCCCGTCATCGCGATGCTTCTGATGGCGCCGATCGCGGCATCGCCATAGGCGCGGCCGTTGCCCCGAGCCACGGAGCCCGTCACCACGGCTTCGCCCACGGCCTCGAACGACCGCGGCCGCAGCAGCTCGCTATCGACGACCGGGAAACGCCCCCAGCCGCTGACGAGGGTCATGGCTCTGCTCCTGTGCCGGGCGTGCGCCGCCCTGCTCTGGAAACTGCCTACCGATCAAAAGCTTATATTGCGTTGAGGCGCGTCAGTGAGTTTTCGAGAGGTTAACGGCCGAGCGCCAGCGCGATCAGTCCGAGCGTGCCGACGATCACGCGCCACCAGGCAAACAACACGAAGCCGTGGCGGGTGACGTAGCTCAAGAACGTCTTCACCACGATGATCGCGGTGATGAACGACACCACGAAGCCGATCGCGACGACGCCCATGTGGTCCATCGTCATCTCGGAGCGGTTCTTGTAGAAATCGTAGGCAAACGCGCCGATCATGGTGGGGATGGCGAGGAAGAACGAGAACTCCGCCGCCGCGCGCTTGTCGGCGCCCAGAAACATCGCGGCGACGATGCTGGCGCCGGAGCGCGACACGCCCGGGATCATCGCCACGCACTGCGCAATGCCGATATAGAGATACATCAGCAGCGGAAAGCGGGTGGCGTCATGCTCGCGCGCCTTGAGATTCAGCCGATCGACCCACAGCAGGATGGCGCCGCCGACGATCAGCGAGAAGCACACGACCCACGGATTGAACAGCAGGCTCTTGATATATTTGCCGGCGACGAGACCGACGATGACCGCAGGCAGGAACGCCACCAGCACGCCGATCACGAAGCGGCGCGCATAGGCGTCGCCGGTGAACATGCCGATCGCGACGTCCCACAATTTCCTGAAGTACAGCACGACGATCGCAAGGATGGCACCGAGCTGGATCAGAACGGTAAACGAATCCCAGAACGCGCCTTCGCCGAGATGGAAGAAGCGCTCCGCGAGCAGAAGGTGGCCGGTCGAGGACACGGGAAGGAACTCGGTCACACCCTCGATGATGCCGAGGATCACTGCCCGTATTGCGTCTGACATATTTACGGTCCATTTCCGCTGGAAAAGCGGGGCTCTTCTCGCCTATTCGCCTCTTTGCCGCAATCGCAAAATGCGGCATCGCACCCTTGCTTCGCGGTTTTGAAGAACTAGTGTGGCGCCGCACAAACATTGATGGATTCTTAATCACCATCAAATAGTCAAAGGCTTCATGTTTACGCTGTTTCATCATCCGTTCTGCCCGCATTCGCGTTTCATCCGCCTGATCGCGGGAGAATACGGGCTCGAACTGCGGCTGGTCGAAGAGCGCAGCTGGGAGCGGCGCGAGGCGTTTCTGCTGCTCAACGCGGCCGGCACCACGCCGGTCCTGGTGGACAAGGAACAATCGCCCATACCGGGCGCGGCGATCATCGCCGAATATGTCGACGAGGCCTATGGCGCCGACATGGGACCGAAGCGCCTGATGCCGGAAACGGTCGCCGAGCGCATCGAGGTGCGCCGGCTGATGGCCTGGTTCAACGAAAAGTTCTTCGAGGAGGTCTCGCATCCTCTGGTCACCGAGCGCATCTACAAGCGCTTCATGAGCGAGGAGAACGGCGGCGGCGCGCCCTCGGCCGACGTGATGCGAGCCGCCAAGGCCAACGTGCGCTATCATCTGGCCTATATCGGCTGGCTGGCGCAGACGCGGAACTTCCTCGCCGGCGACCGGCTCACCTACGCGGATCTCGCCGCCGCGGCGCATCTCTCGGCGATCGACTATCTGGGCGACGTGCCATGGAGCGAGGACGACGCAGCAAAGGCGTGGTACGCGCGGGTGAAATCCCGCCCGTCGTTCCGTCCGCTGCTGAGCGAATGGCTGGCGGGCGTGCCGGCATCGCGGACCTACGTGGACCTCGACTTCTGAACTCGGATCCGACCGAACTGAAGGCGGCGCTTGCAAACGAGGCACGCGCGCTCGGCTTCGATTGCGTCGGCATCACCGCATCCGGCACGATCGAAAGCGCCGGAAAGCATTTTCTCGAATTCATCGCCTCGGGCGGCCATGGCGACATGGACTGGCTTGCAGCACACCCCGAGCGCCGCGTCGATCCACGCGGGCTATGGCAGGACGTGCGCAGCGTCATCATGCTCGGCGTCAATTACGGGCCCGACCAGGATCCGCTCGCGATCCTGCAGCAGCGTACGCGCGCGGCGATCTCGGTCTATGCACAGGGCGACGACTATCACGATCTCATCAAGAAGCGTCTGAAGGCATTGGCGCGCTGGCTGGTGGCGACCGCGCCATCGGACGTCAAGGTGTTTGTCGACACCGCGGCGGTGATGGAGAAGCCGTTGGCGCAGGCCGCGCATCTCGGCTGGCAGGGCAAGCACACCAATCTCGTCTCGCGCGAGTTCGGCTCCTGGCTATTCCTCGGTGCGATCTACACGACGCTCGAGCTGCCGTGCGACGACGCCGAGATCGATCATTGCGGCTCGTGCCAGGCGTGCCTCGATATCTGCCCGACGTCGGCGTTTCCGGCGCCCTACAAGCTCGATGCGCGGCGCTGCATCTCGTATCTCACCATCGAGAACAAGGGACCGATCCCGCGCGAGTTTCGCAAGGCCATCGGCAATCGCATCTATGGTTGCGACGATTGCCTTGCGGCCTGTCCCTGGAACAAGTTCGCGCAGGAGGGACGCGAGGCAAAGCTCGCCGCGCGCGAAGAATTGCGCGCGCCTGATCTCGCCGAACTCGCACGGCTCGACGATGCATCGTTTCGCGCGCTGTTCACGAAGTCGCCGGTGAAGCGCATCGGCCGCGACCGTTTTTTGCGGAACGTGCTGATCGCGATTGGTAATTCCGGTGAGGCGATGCTGGCGACGGAGGTACGGCTGCTGCTGGATGATCCGAGCCCGTTGGTGCGTGGGGCGGCGGTGTGGGCGCTGGAGCAGTTGGTGTCGCGCAGAGAGTTTGATGCAATGAAGTCCGCGACGGCGAGCAACGAGCACGACGACAGCGTGCGTGAGGAGTGGCAGGCCGCTTCCTAATTCTCGGTGTCATGCCCCGGCTTGACCGGGGCATCCAGTACGCTGCGGCCCATCGGTTCACTCACGACCGCTTCGGAATACTGGATCGCCCGATCAAGTCGGGCGATGACAGCGTTGTTGTGGCGACAGCGCTCTGCGTCTGACCCGCACCCTAAGGATTGAGGACCTTGATTTCCTCACGCGTTTCCTCAAAGTCGCGCGTCATGACAAACATGCCTTTCTTCACCCGCGACGGCGATACATTCCATCCGACGGAAGTGGCCAACGGTCCCTGGGATCCGAAATCGCTGCACGGACGCGTCATCGTCGGACTGCTCGGCTTCGCCATCGAGGAGCGCCATTCCGGCCCCGAATTCGTCCCGGCGCGGCTCACGGTCGACATGTTTCGGCTGCCGACCATCGACAAGCCGATCGAGGTCACGACGCGGCTGGTGCGCGACGGACTCCGCATTCGCGTGGTCGAGGCCGAATTTGTCTCCGGCGGCATCAGCATGGCGCGTGCCTCGTGCCAGCTGCTGCGCAAAACGCAGAATCCGGACGGCAACGTCTGGTCGCCGCCGAATTGGGACGTGCCGAAGCCGGACGACATTCCCAAGCCGACCGATCCCAGGCTCGGCATGCACGGCAAATGGACGACGCGACCGATCGTCGGCCATATGGGCTCGCTCGGCCCGCGCCGGCTCTGGATGAGCGAGGTGCGCGAGCTCGTGGCCGGCGTGCCGATGACGCCGTTCGTGCATGTCGCTGTCGGCGCCGATTTCGCAAGCCCCTTTGCGAACGCCGGCGACAAGGGGCTCGGCTACATCAACAGCGACGTGACGATCTATCTGCATCGGCTGCCGGTGACGAACTGGATCGGCTTCGACGTGGTCAATCACCAGGCGACCGACGGTGTCGCGATCGGCGAATGCTGGCTCTACGACGAGCAGGGTCCGATCGGCACCGCCACGGTCGCAGCACTGGCGCAGCGCAAGCCGATGGCGAATCCGTCGAAGCGGTAGCTCCCGCTGTCATTCCGGGGCGTGCGAAGCACGAGCCCGGAATCCATACTCCCGATCGTGGTTATGGATTCCGGGCTCGCGACTTCGTCGCGCCCCGGAATGACAGTGGGGATGTAGCTAGCCCAGATGCCGCTTCATCTCCGGCCGCGCCTTCAGCTCGGCGCCCTGCTTGCCGACGATCTTCGCGATCCGTTCCGGCGCAAACTTCAGATCGACGAACGCCGGCGCGGTGTTGGCGACCTCGTGATAGCTCACGATCCTGCCATCGCGCAGCGTCATGATCGCGACGCCCTCGAACATCGCCCGCGCGCCGTTCGCTTCGGCCAAGGTCGAGTGATAGCTGAAAGTGTAGCGCGCATAGAGCGTGGTGCCGTCGGTTACGGGATCATGCATGTCCCAGCGGAAATCGGTCGCCGTGCGATAGAACCAGTCGTCGACCATCGCTGCGATCTTGGAGCGGCCTTCGAAAGCGCCGTAGAAGACATCGTGATAGACGCCGTCCTCGGTGAACAGATCCGCGAAAGCTTTTCCGTTACGCTGTTCGACGGCGTCGCAAAAGGTGCGCAGCATGGCAGTGGCGGTCATTGTATTTGCCTCCCAGTGTTTCTTTGTTGTGCCCTCTCCCCTTGTGAGAGGGCAGCTCCGCTCGTTGACACGCATTCACTTGGGTGAGGGGTCTGTCTCCGTGAGTCCAACTCACATTCGGACGTGCAAAGACAACCCCTCATCCGGCGCTTCGCGCCACCTTCCCCCACAAGGGGGAAGGAAGAAAACTCTCACCCGATCTCGGCCACCGCGGCAAGAATGCGGGCGATGTCCTGCGGACGGGAGAGGCGGTGATCGCCGTCCTGGATCATGGTCAGCACCACGTCGTCGGCCGGCAGGCGATGCGTCAGCGCGAAGGCGTGCTGCCAGGGCACATCCGGATCCTGCGCGCCCTGGAGGATGCGGACGGGACAGCCGAGATCGATGGCGCTGCCGAGCACGAGATGATTGCGGCCCTCCTCGATCAGATTCCGCGTGATCGGATAGGGCGAGCCATCGCCATAGTCCGACGGCCGCAGCCAGAAGCCCTTGGTCTCGATTTCCTTCTTCACCGCGGCGGAAAAATTCACCCACATCAGCTCCTCGGTGAAGTCGGGCGCCGGCGCGATCAGCACCAGACCCGCAAGCGACGCTTTACTGGCCCGCTTCCTGATCTCGCGCGCGAGCAGCAGCGCCATCCAGCCGCCCATGGAGGAACCGATCAGAACCTGCGGGCCGTCGCAGAACCGCTCGAACACCGCCACGCTGTCCTCGAGCCAGCTTCCGATGGTTCCATCGGCGAAATCGCCGCCGGATTCGCCATGGCCGGAGTAGTCGAACCGGACCGCGGCGCGGCCGTGGTCCGCGGCCCAGGCATCCAGCGCCACGGCCTTGCTGCCCTGCATGTCCGACTTGAACCCGCCGAGCCAGACCAGTCCGGGTCCTCGACCGGCGCGGCTGCGTACCGCGATCCTGCGTGCGGACGGGCCCTCGCCCACATCGATGAAGCCGAGCACGGCTTCGGGAATTGCATTGCTCATGGAACGTTTACTCTGGTTGTTCGGTTTGAACTGTCTGGATGCGTTCCGAGGCCCAGCCCAGCATCGCTATTGCCCTTTGGGACGCTTGCGGAACAGAAGCAAGGTGTCTATGTCCTGCAGCGTGCCCATGGGCGTGACCAAAATGCCTCGCATTTGAGGCTTTTTCGCTTCCCGCACGCGACTTGCTTGCCCGCAAACGCATCTTCCTTCAGACTAGCCGCCTCTTTCACAATTTTGGAGAACCACCCATTCGCCGTCCCAATAAAGCCCCGCCCGTTGCCAGCAAAGACGGGCCGCGCATCAATGATGATATTCGCAATGCGCAAATCCAGCTGATCGACCAGACCGGTGACAACAAGGGCACGGTCGAAACCGTCATGGCCATCCGCATGGCCCAGGAAGCTGGCATGGATCTGGTCGAGATTTCGCCGAATGTCAGCCCTCCCGTCTGCAAGATCATGGACTACGGGAAGTACAAATATTCCGCCCAGAAAAAGGCCGCCGAAGCCCGCAAGCGACAGAAGATCGTCGAGATCAAGGAGATCAAGCTCCGCCCGATGATCGACGACCACGATTACGACGTGAAGATGCGCGCGATGCAGCGGTTCTTCGAAGAGGGCGACAAGGTCAAGATCACGTTGCGCTATCGCGGCCGCGAGATGGCGCACCAGGAGATCGGCACCAAGCTTCTGGACAAGATCAAGAACGACGTCGCCGAGCTCGCCAAGGTCGAGCAGGATGCCAGGTTCGAGGGCCGTCAGGTCGTCATGGTGCTGGCGCCGCGCTGACGTCCGCTTTTCAGGACTGCGCTTTTCAGGACTGAGAATTCAACGGCCCGTCCGGATTTCCGGCGGGCCGTTTGTGTATCAGGACCGGGTCGCCTGCCAGGTGCCGCTGCACCGGTCGCCGGAAATGACGCCGCTCCAGGAGCCTGCACCGGCCAGCCCGCCGAGCCGGCCGCCTCCACTGGCGTGGGACGCGCCGACCGAGACCTGGACTGCGACGGCGCCGCCGCGACGGACCGTGCCGGAGACCCGGCCGCCGCCGGCGGACGACACCCGGCCGCCGGTGACGGTGAAGGGGACGCGGTAACCGGAGCTGCAATTGCCTCGCGTGGTGGCGAAAGTGACGTTCCAGATGCCGTCATAGCTGCCGACGCGGGCGTCGGCGGTCGAGGGCAGCGCGGCCGTGGCCAGCACGGCAAGCAGCGCCAGGCGGCGCGGGCGGGCGAGGTCCGTCAAGGACGAAAGCGATCCGGGAAAATGGGCCATTTTGGTCTTGCTCCAGGCGACACGGCTTGGACATATGGGTAGTAACTCCAAATAGTCGCCGGGCAGGTTTCAGCGGTTCAGCGTTGCCATTTGGCTTGTCCTCTGTCATAAGCCCAGCCTTCATCGCCCGGCTGAGTAAGGGCTGCCGTGGCGGTGTCCGTGCGGGTTTCGCGCTTGTTCGTAAAACCTGAGCACAATCAACGCTCTAACGAGCATTTTTGACGGCCAGCCGCCTTCGCGGGCGGATTTCTGTGGCCATTAGGAGAGCCAAATGCCCAAGCTGAAGACCAAATCGGGCGCCAAAAAGCGCTTCAAGGTGACTGCCACCGGCAAAGTGATGCACGCCCAGCGCGGCAAGCGTCACGGCATGATCAAGCGGACGAAGAAGCAGATCCGTCAGCTGCGCGGCACTCGCGTGCTGTTCAAGACCGACGGCGACAACGTCAAGAAGTACTTCTTGCCGAACGCCTGATCGCGTCCAAGATCGTCGAAGATCATTGCCACCTCCGCCGCGCTCGCGCGGCGATCCGAAAACCAAGTCATCTCTGAAGGATTTTGTCATGTCTCGCGTCAAACGCGGTGTGACCGCCCACGCCAAGCACAAAAAAGTCTACAAGGCCGCCAAGGGTTTCTATGGCCGCCGCAAGAACACCATCCGCGCCGCCAAGCCGGCCGTGGAGAAGGCCCAGCAGTACGCGTTCCGTGATCGCAAGCGCAAGAAGCGGACTTTCCGCGCGCTCTGGATCCAGCGTCTCAACGCCGCCGTGCGTCCGTTCGGCCTGACCTACAGCCGATTTATCGACGGTCTCGCCAAGTCGGGCATCACCGTGGACCGCAAGGTGCTGTCGGATCTCGCGATCCACGAGCCCGCGTCGTTCCAGGCGATCGCCGAGAAGGCCAAGGCTGCGCTGGCCGCCTAAGCGGCTGCTTCAGAGCAAGCCCAGCACTAACGGCCGGCTCCGCCGGCCTTCAGCGCACGTCGCGAGTAACGCAGGGCGACCTCCGCCCGGCAAAAGGCCGTGGCCGAGATATACATGGTGCCGGACTTGTTCCGGTACTTCCGGTCGCAGACCCGCAACTCGCGCTGATAGCTGAGCTTCTGCGGCGTTCTCAGCCGGCCGACAAAATCGGCCTCGCACTTCTTCTCGACCGCTTCGCCGAATTGCACGTCGCCGCTGGCGCCGTATGCGCAAGCATCGAACAGCGTCATGGCACGGTCGCAGCTCGGCGCCGCGTTCAGGACCGCGATGATGTCATCCATCGACGTCGATTTGGCCGGGCATTCCTCCGCGGCGTGAGCCGCGCTCCCCAAGAGAACCAAGCTCAAGCCGACCACCCAGGATCGTAAACGCATCGTCTTCTCCCTCGACTTCAGGTTGGTGCGAGCCATGCCTATAGGGTTCAAATGCCCTGCATTTACGACGGCTATACGGCTTGACGTTCCGGCCCGGCTGCGGCCACAACCGGCAGCGTTTTGAAAGGATCCGACCGTGTCCGACCTCGCCAGTCTCGTCCAATCCATCCTCGCGCAGATCAGTGCTGCCGGGGACGAAGCCGCCCTCGAAGCCGTCCGCGTCGCGTCCCTCGGCAAGAAGGGCTCGATCTCGGCCTTGCTTGCAACGCTCGGCAAGATGTCGCCGGACGAGCGCAAGACGCAAGGCGCCGCGATCAACCAGGCCAAGGACGAGGTTACCCAGGCCCTTGCCGTGCGGCGCGACGTGCTGAAGTCGGCGGCGCTCGATGCGCGGCTCGCATCCGAGACCATCGACGTCACCCTGCCGCTGCGCGATGCGCCGACTGAAGCCGGCCGCATCCATCCGCTGAGCCAGGTCTGGGACGAGTTGACGACGATCTTCGCCGACATGGGATTCTCGGTCGCGGAAGGTCCCGACATTGAGACCGACGACTACAACTTCACCAAGCTGAATTTCCCGGAAGGCCATCCCGCCCGTGAGATGCACGACACCTTCTTCTTCCATCCGAAGGAGGACGGCTCGCGCATGCTGCTGCGAACCCACACCTCGCCGGTGCAGGTGCGCACCATGCTGAGCCAGAAGCCGCCGATCCGCGTGATCTGCCCGGGCCGCACCTACCGCATCGATTCGGACGCGACCCACACGCCGCAATTCCACCAGGTCGAAGGCCTCGTCATCGACAAGCACTCGCATCTCGGCCACCTCAAATGGATCCTGCACGAGTTCTGCAAGGCGTTCTTCGAGGTCGACCACATCAACATGCGCTTCCGGCCGTCGTTCTTCCCGTTCACCGAGCCGTCGCTGGAAGTCGACATCCAGTGCCGCCGCGACAAGGGCGAGATCCGGTTCGGCGAGGGCGAGGACTGGCTCGAGATTCTCGGCTGCGGCATGGTGCATCCGAACGTGCTGCGCGCCTGCGGGATCGATCCCGACGAGTACCAAGGCTTTGCCTGGGGCATGGGCATCGACCGCATCGCCATGCTGAAATACGGCATCGCCGATTTGCGCCAGCTGTTCGACAGCGACGTCCGCTGGCTGTCCCATTACGGCTTCAAGCCGCTCGAAGTGCCGACGCTTGCGGGAGGACTGAGCTCGTGAAATTCACCCTCTCCTGGCTGAAGGATCATCTCGACACCGACGAGCCCCTGGAAAAGCTCGCCGACAAGCTCACCATGATCGGGCTCGAGGTCGAGAACATCGAGGACAAGGCGAAGGCGCTGAAGCCGTTCACCATCGCGAAGGTGATCTCGGCCGAGCAGCATCCGAATGCGGATCGCCTGCGCGTCTGCATGGTCGACACCGGCGATGGTGGCGCACCGGTGCAGGTCGTGTGCGGCGCGCCGAATGCGCGCACGGGTCTGGTCAGCGTGTTCTCGCCGCCGGGCACCTACATTCCCGGCAAAGACATCACGCTCGGTGTCGGCACCATCCGCGGCGTCGAGAGCCGCGGCATGCTGTGCTCGGCGGCCGAGCTCCAGATCTCCAACGACCATGACGGCATCATGGAATTGCCGGCAGATGCGCCGATCGGCGCTGGTTACGCCGAATGGGCCGCCCTCGGCGATCCCGTGATCGAGATCAATTTGACGCCGAACCGGCAGGACTGCACCGGCGTGCACGGCATCGCCCGCGATCTCGCCGCCGCCGACATGGGCAAGTTCAAGGACCCCACGATCAAGCCGATCAAGGGCGAATTCCCGTGCCCCGTGAAGGTCACGGTCGAGGACGCCACGCTGTGTCCGGGCTTCGCGCTGCGCCTCGTGCGCGGGGTGAAGAACGGGCCGTCGCCGGAATGGCTGCAGAAGCGGCTGACCGCGATCGGGTTGCGTCCGATCAACGCGCTGGTCGACATCACCAACTTCATGACCTACGACCGCGCGCGCCCGCTGCACGTGTTCGACGCCAAGAAGGTGAAGGGCAATCTCGTGGTGCGCCGCGCCCGCGATGGCGAGACGCTGCTGGCGCTCGACGGCCGCACCTACAATCTCGATCCCGCCATCTGCGTGATCGCGGATGAGCACGGCGTCGAATCGCTCGCCGGCATCATGGGCGGCGAGGCCTCGGGCTGCGACGAGAACACCACCGACGTGCTGATCGAATCGGCGCTGTGGAACGAGATCAACATCGCCCAGACCGGCCGCAAGCTCGGCATCAATTCGGACGCGCGCTACCGCTTCGAGCGCGGCGTCGATCCGGCCTTCATGGTGCCGGGGCTCGAGCTCGCGACCAAGCTGGTGATGGAGACGTGCGGCGGCGCGCCGTCCGAGAACGTCGTGGTCGGAAAGGCCTTCGGCGACGACCGCGTGATCGATTTTCCTGTTACCGAGGTCAAGCGGCTCTCCGGCATCGAGGTGCCGCAGCCGGAGATGAAGCGTATCCTGACCCATCTCGGCTTCATGATGGCCGGCCCGGGTCCGGTGGTGAAGGTCGCGGTGCCCTCGTGGCGCACCGATGTGCATGGCAAGGCCGACATCGTCGAGGAGATCGTACGCATCTACGGCGTCGACAAGGTGCCGATGACGCCGTTCGAGCGCGGCGAGGACGCGCGCAAGCCGGTGCTGACGCCGCTCCAGCTGCGCACCCGTCGCGCCAGGCGCGCACTGGCGAGCCGCGGCATCATCGAAGCGGTGACCTGGTCCTTCATCACGAAGTCTGCGGCAACCTTGTTCGGCGGCGGCCAGCGCGAGCTCGAAGTGGCAAACCCGATCGCCTCGGATCTCTCCGACATGCGGCCGACGCTGTTGGCGGGCCTGATCGCAGCGGCGCAGGCCAACGCCGATCGCGGCTTCGGCGACGTCGCGCTGTTCGAGGTCGGCCAGCTGTTCAAAGGCGACCGCCCGCAGGATCAGTTCATGGCCGCCAGCGGCGTGCGCCGCGGCTTTGCCTCGTCCGAAGGTCTGGGACGGCACTGGTCGGGTTCGGCGCAGGCCGAATTGTTCGACGCCAAGGCCGACGCGCTCGCGGTGCTTGCCGTTGCCGGTGCGCCGATGCAGGCGCTGCAGATCGTCGCGGGCGGACCAGCCTGGCTGCATCCGGGTCGCTCGGGCACGATCCAGATCGGCCCGCAGAACGTGCTCGGCTATTTCGGCGAGATGCATCCGCGCGCGCTCGAGACGCTCGGCGCCGACGGCCCGCTGATGGTGTTCGAGGTGATCCTCGACCGCATCCCCGAGGCGAAGAAGAAGCCGACCCGCGCCAAGCCCCTGATCGAGTTGTCGGCCTTCCAGCCTGTGTCGCGCGACTTCGCCTTCATTGTCGACCGCACCGTCAAGGCCGGCGACATCGTTCGCGCCGCGCAAGGCGTCGACAAGAAGCTGATCACCGGCGTGAATGTCTTCGACGTCTACGAGGGCAAGGGCATCGATGACGGCAAGAAGTCGATCGCGATCGCCGTGACGATCCAGCCGCGTGAGAAGACGCTGACCGATCAGGAGATCGAGGCCGTCGCCGGGAAGATCGTGGCGGAAGTCGCGAAGAAGACCGGCGGCGTCTTGCGCGGATGATCCTTGCGGATTTTCTTCCGAAGGACGTCAACCTCACCATTGCGATGGCGCTCTGCGCCGTCGCTTTCGTTTCGGGCACCGCGCGCGGCTTCTCCGGCTTCGGCTCGGCGCTGATCTTCATGCCGCTGGCGAGCAGCATCGCGGCGCCGCGTCTCGTTGCCGCGCTGCTCCTCGTGATCGATTTCGTCGCGGCCCTGCCGCTGCTGCCCGACGCATGGCGGAAGGCGGACCGCAAGGCCACCGCGGTGATCGTGCTGGGCGCGCTGGTCGGCGTGCCGGTAGGCACTTATTTCCTCAGCGTGCTCGAGCCCGTCACCACGCGCTGGATCATCTCCTGCTTCGTCGCTGCGCTGTTGCTGCTGCTGCTGTCGGGCTGGCGCTATCGCGGCAAGGACCACGCCTGGCTCTCGGTCGGCATCGGCAGCCTCTCGGGCTTCTGTAGCGGTCTGGCGCAGACTGGCGGCCCGCCGATCGTCGGCTACTGGCTCGGCCGCCCCATCGCGCCGATCGTCGCGCGCGCCAATGTCGTGCTGTTCTTCGGCGCGTCGGATTTCTTCTCGATGGTCAGCTACGCGACGACCGGACTGATCTCACGCGAATCGCTGGTGCTGTCGCTGATCGTCGGCCCGGTCTATGCGATAGGCGTCGCGTTCGGTGCGTCGCTGTTCGGCCGCGCCAGCGAAAAAGTGTTTCGCGCGATTTGCTACGTTCTGATCGCGATGGCGGTGATCGCGGGGCTGCCGTTGCTGGACGGGATTTTGCGGTAACAATCTCCGCTGTCGTCCCTGCGAACGCAAGGACCCATACCGCGTGATTTGTCGATAAGCGCAGGTGGCAGTACCGACCAAGGACCCCTAACTGCTAGCTTTCGCCAAACCACTCCCCGTGGTTATGGGTCCCTGCGTTCGCAGGGACGACAGCGGAGTGTTTGGCGACTTAATTGCCCTGCTGTCGCGGCGCGCGGCGCTTCTTCGTCGACTGCGTCGGCACGTCGGCCGACTCGTCCTTGAGCGCGCCGATCTTGCGCAAGGCCGCATCCGCCGCGCGCTCGCCGCTTTCCCAGGCGCCGTCGACGGTGCCCCACAGCGTCTCGTGCGTGGCTTCGCCGGCGAGGAACAGGTTGCCGATCGGCTCGGTCAGGATTTTTCGCGAGAGCTGGCCGCCGGGCGAGGCCGCCGACATCGCGCCCATCACGAAAGGCGAGGCATTCCAGCGCGTCGCGGTGGTCTTCTGCACGGCGGCCGCAGCCTCGCTGCCGAACAGCTTCGTGATCCACTCCCTGGCGAAGGCGACCATCGCCTTCTCGCCCTGCTCGGAGAGATCGCGGCCGAACGAGCCGCCGACATCGATCGAACACAGTGACGAGCCGCCGATATTGGCGAGCATCAGCGCCGTGCGCGTCGAATTGCTCTGCTCGATGAGGATGTCGTCGCGCGAGAGCCCCAGCGGGTTACCCGGCAGTTGCAGCACGATGCGATCGTGGCTGCCGAGCGTGAGCTTCGACGCGGCATCGAGCGTGCGCTTGGGAATATCAGGCCCGAACTTGATCGCGCCCGATGTCAGCACGTTGGTCGAGACCGTGACGATGGCGGCGCGCGCGGCGATCCTGCCGGATGGCGTCTCCACGCTGACGTCGCGATTGCTCCAGACAATCCTGCTGACCGGCGTCGCCAGCGCCACGGGCGCCTGTTCGCCGAGCCTGGTGATCAGGGTCCCCAGGCCTTGGCGGCAGGCGATCGCGGTGTTGCGGTCCTGCGCACGCGCCTTGTCGATCGCCGAGAGGTCCTTGAGGTCTTTGCCCGCAAAGCTCGCACCGAGCACGAATTCGGCCGCACCGGCCCAGTCGCCGAGGTCCTTCGGCAGCACCGAGGCGCAGGCCGTATCGAGCTTGCCGCGCCCGGCATCGTCGATGGCGCGGTTGGCGCGCACCAGCGCCGCCAGGAACTGTTCGGTCTCGCCCGCGCGCGCATTGCGGCGGCCGATACGCATCTTCTGGCCGGTCGGTGCCGGCAGCACGTCGAGCCCGGCACTGCGCGCCAGCCGGATCATCGGATTGGTCTCGGGATTGTGCATCCAGCGCGCGCCGCGATCGAACGGCACGTCGAAGGTCGTGCTGTCCGTGATACAGCGGCCGCCGATCTGGGATGCCGCTTCCACCACCACGACCTTGCGGTTGGCGGCCATGATGCGCCGCGCCGCGGCAATTCCGGCCGCTCCCGCACCGATCACGACGATGTCAGCCTCGCGCGGCAGGGGTGCGGCAGTCGCGCGCAGGACCGGCATCGCGGCAAGAGCCGCCGACGCCGATAGGAAGCTGCGGCGCGTGATTGTCATGTCATGGTTTCCGGGAACTTGCGGCGAATGGGAACAGCCCGCGAACCTTGCTGCATCTGGTGTTGCACGGCAACCATCATGGTGAATCAATCGTGCTTGATCTCACAGAGTGATGAACCGAATTGCAACACGTTTCGACCATGATAGAGAAGGGAAAAAGACGGCCGGAAAAGGCCGTGGGGGGAGTTTGAAATGGGGACGGTCCTGGACTCAGTCGGCAAGTTGATTGCCGCGTACCTCTCGAAGGAGGTGCCGGGCTACGAGCCGTTCACGCCGAGCGACCCGGAGCACCTGCGCGGCGTCATCGAGCCCGGCGACGTGCTGCTGGTCGAGGGCAACAACCGTATCTCCGGCATCATCAAATATCTGACGCAGTCGACCTGGTCCCATGCCGCGCTCTATGTCGGTCCGGTCGAGGGCGCCACGGAGCCGAACGGCGAGCCCCATGTGCTGATCGAGGCCAATATCGGCGAGGGCGTCACCTCGGCGCCGCTGTCGAAATATTTCCCGTATCACACCCGCGTCTGCCGCCCGGTCGGGCTGTCCAATGAGGACCGCACCACGGTCTGCCGCTATGCGATCAACCGCATTGGCTTCGGCTACGACACCAAGAACATCGTCGATCTGATGCGCTTCCTGTTCCCGCTGCCGATCCCGCAACGCTGGCGGCGGCGCATGATCTCGATCGGCTCGGGCGATCCGACAAAAATCATCTGCTCGGCGCTGATCGCGCAGGCCTTCGATGCCGTGCGCTATCCGATCCTGCCGAAGATCACCAAGGCCGGCAGCCGCGCCGCCCGCCGCGAGATCCTGCACATCCGCGATTCCTCGCTCTACATGCCCCGCGACTTCGACATCTCGCCCTATTTCGAAGTCGTCAAACCCACCATCGTGCACGGCTTCGACTACACAGCGCTGCACTGGGCCGACAAGCAGAAGCCGCTCGAGGAGGTAGCGGGCACATTCAGTGTGTTTCCAGAAACGCTCAGTGCGCCGCCGCTCGTTCCTGAGACGGTTGACGAAGAAGCGCCGACTGAAGTTCCGGCTGAAGAAGTGAGCGCGCAGCCCGCGGAGATGGGCGCCACCTGCTCCGAGCATTTTGTGCTGCTGAACGAACTGGCGATATACCGCGCGCGGGGACGCGCGCTGGAGATGGCGGCGTAGCCCCGCTGTCGTCCCCGCGAACGCGGGGACCCATACCGCGTAATCCGTCGAGTGCAGGCAGTCTTCGTGCCGACCCGCGATCGACTTCAAGTCTTCGCCAAACCCCTCCCTGGGGTTACGGGTCCCTGCGTTCGCAGGGACGACACCTGTGGGCGTGGTGCGATCTCGCATCTACAACCGTCATTGCGAGCGTAGCCGAGCAATGACGATGGTGAGAGCCTACCGTTCCGCCCGCCCGATCACCGCCATCAGCTCCGCGATCTTCTCGCGCTGATCGGCCTTGTCGCCGCTCGCGATCGCGTGTTCGACGCAATGGGCGACGTGATCTTTCAGAACCTCTTCCTCGACCCGGCGCAGCGCGGCACGCACGGCCGAGATCTGCGTCACGATGTCGATGCAGTAGCGGTCCTCCTCGACCATTTTCGAGAGGCCGCGAACCTGACCCTCGATCCGGCCAAGACGTTTTCCGACGGATGCCTTGATGTCCTTGCGCATGCGCTCTATATACCCCCCTAGGGTATATGTTGCAAGGCCGGAGCATGGCAATGAACGACGCCGACCACGGGCACCATCACACGTCGGAAACATCTTCCGGATGCGGCTGTTCCGCCAACGCTGCTCCCGAGACCGCCCCCAAGGCTGCTCCGCCGACCGACAAGCCCGCGGCGTCCTCCTGCTGCGGCGGCCACGGCGATCATGCCCTGCATCGCGCGCATGACCATGGCGCCGCCGCGACCAAGGTCCTCGATCCCGTCTGCGGCATGACGGTCGATCCCGCGACCTCAAAGCATCACCACACACATCACGGCGAGACCTTCCACTTCTGCTCGGCCGGCTGCCGCACCAAATTCGCCGCCGATCCCGCAAAGTATCTCGCCAGAGAGAAGGCGCCCGAACCGGAGATGCCCGCAGGCACGATCTACACCTGCCCGATGCATCCGGAGATCCGTCAGGTCGGACCCGGCAGCTGCCCGATCTGCGGCATGGCGCTGGAGCCGGAGGTCGCGAGCCTGGAGACGGGACCCAATCCCGAGCTTGCCGACATGACGCGGCGGTTCTGGATCGGTGGCGCGCTGGCGCTGCCGGCGGTGGTGCTGGAGATGGGCGGCCATCTCGCCGGCCCTCACGACTGGATCGATCCGGCGCTGTCGAACTGGATCCAGCTCGTCGTCACCACGCCCGCCGTGCTGTGGGCCGGCTGGCCGTTCTTCGTCCGCGGTTGGCAGTCTCTGGTCACCCGCAACCTCAACATGTTCACGCTGATCGCGATGGGCACGGGCGTCGCCTATGTCTACAGCGTGGTCGCGACTGTCGCGCCGCAGATTTTCCCGGCGACCTTCCGCAGTCATGATGGCGCCGTTGCCGTCTATTTCGAGCCCGCCGCTGTGATCACCGTGCTGGTGCTGCTCGGCCAGGTGCTGGAGCTGCGCGCCCGTGACGCGACGTCGGGTGCGATCAAGGCGCTGTTGCAGCTTGCGCCGAAAACCGCGCGCCGCGTCGATGCCGATGGCGGCGAGCACGAGGTCGAGATCGATACGCTCCACGCCGGCGACCATTTGCGCGTCCGTCCCGGCGAGAAGGTGCCGGTCGATGGCATCATTCTGGAGGGACGCTCCGCGCTCGACGAATCCCTCGTCACCGGCGAATCCATGCCGGTGACCAAGGAGCCAGGTGCGAAAGTGATCGCCGGCACGCTCAACCAGTCCGGCGGCTTCATCATGCGCGCCGACAAGGTCGGGCGCGAGACGCTGCTGTCGCAGATCGTGCAGATGGTCGCGGACGCGCAGCGCTCGCGCGCGCCGATCCAGCGGCTGGCCGATCAGGTCGCGGGCTGGTTCGTGCCGACCGTGATCGCCGTCGCCATCGCCGCCTTTGCCGCCTGGGCCTGGTTCGGGCCGGAGCCACGGCTGGCGTTCGGACTCGTTGCTGCCGTCAGCGTGCTGATCATCGCCTGCCCCTGTGCGCTCGGCCTGGCGACCCCGATGTCGATCATGGTCGGCGTCGGTCGCGGCGCGCAGGCAGGCGTCCTGATCAAGAACGCCGAGGCGCTGGAGCGGATGGAGAAGATCGACACGCTGGTGGTCGACAAGACCGGCACGCTGACCGAGGGTAAGCCCAAGGTGGTTGCAATCGTTCCGGCTGCCGGTTTTGCGGAAGACGACATCCTCCGCATTGCCGCCAGCGTCGAGCGCGCCAGCGAGCATCCTTTGGCCGACGCCATCGTGCGCGCCGCGAAGGAGAAGCAACTCACCCTCGCTCAGGTCGAACAGTTCGACTCGCCGACGGGCAAGGGCGCGACCGGAAAAATCGACGGCAAGAGCATCGTGCTCGGCAACGCAAGATACCTGGGGTCGATCGGTATCGACACCGGGGCGCTCGATGCCGAGGCCGAACGGATGCGCCAGGACGGCGCCACCGTGATCAACATGGCCGTCGACGGCAAGCTGGCCGGCCTGTTCGCGATCGCCGATCCGGTCAAGGCCTCGACCCCGGAAGCGCTGAGGGCACTGGCCGATGAAGGCATCAAGGTCATCATGCTGACCGGCGACAATCGCACGACGGCGGAAGCGGTGGCGCGCCGGCTCGGTATCGCCGAGGTCGAGGCCGAGGTTCTGCCGGACCAGAAGAGCGCGGTGGTGACGAAGCTGCAAAAGACCGGGCGCAGCGTCGCGATGGCGGGCGACGGTGTCAACGACGCGCCTGCACTGGCGGCCGCCGAGGTCGGCATCGCCATGGGCACCGGCACGGACGTGGCGATGGAGAGTGCCGGCGTCACCCTGCTGGGCGGTGACCTCACCGGCATCGTGCGTGCGCGAAGACTGTCGCAGGCGACCATGAGCAATATCCGGCAAAACCTGTTCTTCGCCTTCATCTACAACGCTGCCGGCATTCCGATCGCGGCCGGCATCCTCTACCCCACGTTCGGCATCCTGCTGTCGCCGATCATCGCCGCGGCGGCGATGGCGCTGTCCTCGGTGAGCGTGGTCGGGAATGCGCTGCGGCTGCGCGGGACCCGGCTGTGAGGGGCGCGAAATCCGTGTAGAACGGGTCCATTCGGCGGTACGCGTGGAGGAGACCTGATGCAGCGGATTACGATCACCATCGAGGACGATCTTTTGGCGGAGATCGACGCGGCGGCGGAAGCGCGCGGCTACCAGAACCGCTCCGAGATCATCCGCGACCTCGCACGCGCCGGCCTGCAACAGAGCACCGAGGACACCGCGCAGACGGGCCCCTGCGTCGCCGGCCTCGTCTACGTCTACGACCACGCCGCGCGTGATCTCTCGAAGCGCCTCGTGCAGGAATTCCACGGCCACCACGACCTCGCGCTGGCCACCCTGCACGTCCATCTCGACGACAACAATTGCATGGAGATGACGGCGCTGCGCGGCGACGCCGGCGAGGTCAGGCATTTCGCCGACCACATCATCGCCGAACGCGGCGTCCGCTACGGCCGTGTGGTGATGATCCCGACCGGTGAAGGGAAGCAGGCGAAGGCGCGCAAGCACGGGCACCGGCACGAGTAGTTCTTCTCCCTCGCCCCGCTTGCGGGGAGAGGGTCGGGGTGAGGGGGAGCCTCCGCGGGGGCGGTACCAGTTGGACTCGCGGAGACTCCCCCTCACCCGGATCGCATCTTTCGATGCGATCCGGCCTCTCCCCGCACGCGGGGAGAGGCGAAGACAACCTCACGCCGAGAGCAAATTCTGCAGCGCTTCGCCGTTGGGGACGCCGAGGCCGGAGCAGGCGTCCCAGCCGGGGCCGGCCTTGTACATGCCGTGCAGATCGCCGGTGATGTCATTGCTGCCGACCGTGATGTCGCGGAACACGCCTTGCGTGTGTGCGGCGTAGATCAGCGGGTTGATGAAGCCGACGGTCTTGCCGAATTTCTTCGTCGTCGCCTCGTTGATGCGGGCGATCAACCCCGCCATCAGCGGCGCCACGGCACTTGTGCCGCCGATGGTGGTGCCGACACCGTTGAGGAAGATCTGGTAGCCGGTCGCGGGATCGGCATCGCCGGCAACATCGGGCACCCCGCGGCCATTGTGATGCGTCGGTGATTTCGGCACATGGGCCTGGGCCTGGTATTGCGGCCGCGGGAACGACGCTGACACCGCCGCCGCCTGCGCCGCCCTGCGGCCCGCCGTTCCAGACGACCTCGTTGATATCTCCGTTCGGCGCCTTCAGATTGGTGCCGCCGCAGGCGAGTGCAAACGGGCTCGAGGCCGGGAAATCTGCATGCGGCTTGCCGTCCCAGTCCGCGCCCATGTCGGCCGAACCATTGTCGCCCGAGGCAACGCAGACGGTGACGCCCATCGCGGCGGCGTCGCGGATCGCCTCGTTCAGGCCGTCGACAAATTGCTGCGAGCCTTCCTGGTCTTCCGGCCCGCCCCAGCTGATCGAGATCACCGAAGGTTTTCGCGCGGTGTCGTGGACGGCGGCCTTGACCGCATCGATGAAGCCGTTGGTGGTGTTGGGCGCGAAATAGACCACGATCCTGGCGCCGGGTGCGATCGCACCGGCCACCTCGATGTCGAGCACGACCTCGCCGTCGGCGTCGGAATGGCCGGGCTTGTTGGCGCCGCCGTCGACGCTCGCAGGTGCGATCTTCGGCATCGGGATGCCCGCCTTCTTGAAGAAGGTGCGCAGGTCTGACGTTTTGTAGCCGGCGCCCGTGGGATGACCCTTCTGGTCGATGTCGTTGAGCTCGATGATGGCGATGCACTGGCCGGCGCCGGTCTCGCCGCCCGGGAAATTGTAGAGCTGGGCGATCTGATCGACCGAGAAGCTGCCGCCCTGCGCGGCGCGTGCGGCTGCGCCCTTCTGCGGCAGCTTGCGGCGGAAGTGGGGTTGCGCCACCGGCCGGTTGTCCAGGCCGTGCACGCCGACCACGATACCTGCGAGCTCGGCCGGGATCTGCACGCTGCCTTTACGCATGCGATGGGTCGCGCCTTCGTATCTGACCTTGTTGAGCTTGACGCCGAAGGCCGCGCTCATTGCCTTCACCGTCCCGGTCAGCTTCACGGTGCGCGACGCCAGATGCACGCTCTTGACGTTGAGATCGTGGTGATGCGCGAAATCGTCGATCTTGGCGACGTCGGCGGGGTCCGCACCCATCGCTGCGCCGAACTCGGCACGCGAGAGATACTGGCGCTCGCGCGGCGGTTGCGCGCCGAGCGCCATCACCTGCTCATCGTCGGCACGCTTCGCGCGCAGGCGGACGCTGATCTCGATTTCCTGCTTGGGGTCGGCTGCGCCGACGAGCTTGGCCCCCTTCGGCAATTTCCGTGCGCTGTTCGCCAGCGTCACGCGCGTGGTCGAGCTTGCCATGACTTCCTCCGTTTGTGATTGGAAGACAGATTGTCGCACCTCAACTATAGGTGTAATCTCAAGCCCAAATTGGTTCAGGCATTTGAGCGATATTTTTTCAGCAAACCTCTTGTTTGGCAGAGGCAACATCCAACTGGCTCAGATCGGCACGGAATCGGTCAATATTCACGACCATTCGACGACAAGGATTTCGATTTAAAATTGCAACCGTTGGCTTGTCTGGCCGACCAACGGAAGACGCTTGTCAAAATCTGACGATTGAAAATCAATTTGGCGGAGACAATGCGATGCGTGCTGACCGCAAATGGGTTGAGAGAAATCTCGGTTTTGATCCGATCACGACGCCGCCCCCGCCCGACACCTTCGTGGTGAAACGTGTGGCCAAGGGTGCGACGAAGAAATCCGCGAAGGTCACGACCGAAGACTTTCTGCGCGAGATCATCGATTTCGATTCCGAATCGAGCGAGGGCCGCGAGTTCATGGCCTTCTCGACCTCGACCGGGCTTTCGCGCTTCACCGACATTACCTGGCCGAAAGGGCTGGCGCCGCAAACCGGGCCGAAGCCGAAGGGCAACGGCAAAGGACCGCTGCCGCGCGCTGACGTTCTGGTCGTGACCTGGACCGTCGACGAGGGCCACGCGCTCAGCCGCGTGCTGACGCCGGGCAAGGACTCCCGCAACGATTACGTACCCTATACGCACAATTACGCGGCCATCTCCAAGAAGATGCGCAACGGCTGTCCGGCCAAGGAACTGAAACGGCTCGGCACCTACTGGACCACCACGATCGGCAAGAAGAAGGTCGTGATCTTCAAATCCGATTCGCACATGTCGCAGGACGGCCCGCAACTGCCGAACATCGACGTCTGGCGTCAGATCATCACCGAGGTGCAGCCGAGTCTCGTGATCACCACGGGCACGGCCGGCGGCATCGGCAAGGAATTCGAGGTCGGCGACGTCGTCGTCAGTCCGATCGTTCGCTTCGACTGCCTGTCGAAGTTCAAGAAGCAGCCGTTCGCACAGGAGCATTTTTCCAGCAGAACCGCCGAGACGAAGAAGTTCGCGCAGGCCAAGACGCTGTTCAAGGCCAATGCCGGGCAATTGCCGAAGGACAATACGAGGGCGCCGAAGATCTTCGTCGTGAAGCCGAGCGGCCTGTCCTCCTCCGTGGTCACCACCGACTTCTTCGGCTTCGACACCTCGGACGACCACTTCCATCTCCAGGGGCTCGGCGACGTCTCCGAAATGGGCGATGCCATCCTTGGCCTGGTCGCGCAGGAGATGGGCGACAAGGCACCGCGCTGGCTCGCGATCCGCAACGTCTCCGATCCGCAGATCAAGGCCGAAGGCACCCTGCAGCAGCAGGAGCAGATCGCCGCCCAGATCTACAAGGGGTTCGGCCGCTGGAGCACGGTCTGTAGCGCCATCACCTGCTGGGCCAGCATCGCGGCGGAGCCCTGAGCCGAGCGATCCGGCCAGCGCAGACGACAAAGCACGGACGATCAATCAGGGAAAGTGGAACGGCCATGGCGCAGATCACGATCAACGGCATCACAATCGATCCTTCGGCCCCGCACGCGGAACGCGCGGCGCTGTCGCTGGATCATGCGAATGCGAAGGAATCCGACTACATCATCGTGCAGACCAACCAGCCGCTCAACGCCGAGCGCAGAGAGCAGCTCGCCAAGGCCGGCGCCGAGATCCTGGAAGCCGTCCCGGGCAGCGCCGTCATCTGTCACTTTCCGGCGGCCGGGCTCGACAAGGTGCGCAAACTGCCGTTCGTGACATGGGCAGACCTCTACCCGGGCATCGTGAAGATCGCGCCGGCACTGCGCAACCTGGACACCCAACCCGGAGGCGTCGCTGCGGCGCGCGCGCTTGCGGCGAAGCCGGCGGCGCTCGACCGCACCAGCGTGACCGTCGACGTCATGCTCCACCGCAATGTCGGCGTGAAAGCCGCCGCAAAGAAGATCGCGGAAGCGGCGCATGTGCAGCTCGACGACGTCGTTCCGGGCACGGCCAAGGTGCGTGTGACGCTGAAGATGCGCCGTCTTGCCGACGTGGCGGCGCTCGACGAGGTACGCAGCGTCGAGAAGGTCTTTCCCCGCAAGCTGCTCAACAAC
The DNA here is from genome assembly GCF_029953005.1 of Bradyrhizobium sp. Mp27. Lineage (NCBI taxonomy): Bacteria > Pseudomonadati > Pseudomonadota > Alphaproteobacteria > Hyphomicrobiales > Nitrobacteraceae > Bradyrhizobium > Bradyrhizobium sp. Mp27. The sequence continues at coordinate 53,955 of NZ_JASAUS010000052.1, forward strand.
ATCGCGCGGGGAATTCTTCGCGTTCCCGCGGCGACGCCGAGCAATGGCGGCGATGGCGCGGGCGAGATCATCGCGATCGCCGATACCGGTTTCGACAAGGGATCGACCACGAACACGCACCCGGCTTTCAAGGGGCGCGTCAAGAAGCTCTACGCGCTCGGCCGGCCCGGGCGCAAAGACGATCCTGATGGTCACGGCACCCATGTCGCGGGTTCCGCTCTCGGCGACGGCGTGTCGAAAAGCGACGGGCCGATCCGCGGCACGGCTCCCGGCGCCAAGCTGGTTCTGCAATCCGTGCTCGACAGCGGCGGCAATCTCGGCGGCCTGCCCGACAGCCTCGATGCGCTGTTCGGCCCGCCCTACAAGACGGACAAGGCGCGAATCCATTCCAACTCCTGGGGCAGCGTCGGAAATTTCGGCGTGTATGACTCGCAGGCCAACGAACTCGACACGTTCGTCTACGCGCACCGAGACATGCTGATCTGCTTCGCCGCCGGAAATGAGGGCAGCGACAAGGATGGCAATGGCCAGGTCGACCCCAACTCCGTGACGCCGCCCGGGACCGCCAAGAACTGCCTCACCATCGGCGCCTGCGAGAACAATCGTCCCAACGAGGCCATGACCTACGGCAGGGCATGGCCAGACGATTTTCCGGCCACACCGATCAGCTCCGATCGTGTGGCCAACAATCCCGAAGGGATGGTGGCGTTCAGCAGCCGCGGCCCCACCAACGACGAACGCATCAAGCCCGACGTCGTGGCGCCGGGATCCTTCATTCTGTCAACCCGATCTCGCGCCACGAAATCGAAGGGATGGAAGCTCTCGCAAGACCCGCTCTACATGTTCGAGGGCGGCACCAGCATGGCGACGCCGCTGGTGGCCGGGTCCGTCGCGGTGGTCCGGGCCTTCCTGAGGAAAAGCCAGGGACTGAAGTCGCCGAGCGCCGCACTGCTCAAGGCGCTCATCATCAACGGAGCGCGCAGTCTTGCCGGGCAATACCATCCGTCGGAGGCGGGGTCCGTCGCGAACAACAGCCAGGGCTTCGGCCGGGTCGACGTTCAGGCCGTGGTCGGCCCCCACGCCGCCAACGAAGAGCTGCAGTTCTTCGACGAGAAGAAGAAGCTGGACGCCGGCGACCGCGAAGACCACACGGTCACAATACCGGCGGGAAGCAGCCGCCTGAAGGTCACGCTGGTCTGGACCGATCCGCCCGGCGAAGGCCTGCAAAGCGACCTCGATCTCGTCGTGGTGGCCAACAAGCAGGAACGCCATGGCAACATGCCAGCCGGCTCGAAGGACTTCGACCGCAGGAACAATGTCGAGCAGGTCAGCTTCGAGAACTTGCCGGCAGGCGAAGCGGTGATATCGGTCATCGCTCATTCCATCGCCGTCGCGCCGCAGAACTATGCCCTCGTCATCAGGGTGAGCTAGGCGTTTTCAAGCGAAGCGGCTGCTCGCGTCAAGAAGACGCCTCAAAACAAGAGCCCGGAGCTTCCGTTCTGGTTCACTCAGAACCCAAGCTCCAGGCGCGGCAATCTGTCCCGGAAGGCTCGACCTCTTGTCGAACCTTCCGGGCATGTCTACCTCTCGCGGGTGGTTTTTCTGAGAGGTACTCCGATGCTGGATGCCGCCGTAAAGGCGCTGTCGCAATTGATCTCGCCGCCGATGCGCTCGATCCTGTGGCGATCGATCGGGCTTGCACTGATGCTGATCATCGTGCTGGCGATCGGCTTGCAGCGGCTCCTGAGCTGGTTTGCGACCTATGGCGAGGTCTGGCTGGAAGGCCTGCTCGGGCCGAGCTGGCATTCCTCGCTCGAGGTCCTCGCCTGGATCGTCTCGATCACGGCGGGCCTCGGCGTCGTGTTCGGCGGCGTGTTCCTGATGCCTGCGATCACCTCGCTGGTGGCGAGCCTGTTCGTCGACGACGTCGCCGACATCGTCGAGCGCGAGCACTATCCCGCCGAGCGGCCGGGCGCCGCGCTGCCGTTCAGCCAGGCGATCTACGAGGGCGTCAAGACCGCGCTGCTGACGATCGTGGTCTATCTGGTGGCGTTGCCGCTGGTCCTGTTCGCCGGTGCCGGATTCCTGATCTTCTTCGTCGCCGCCGCCTGGCTGCTCGGGCGCGAATATTTCGAGCTCGCCGCGATGCGCTTCCGCTCGCCGGAGGAAGCCAAGGCGATGCGGCGCGACAACGCCGCGACCATCTTCACCGCCGGCCTCTTCATCGCGGCCTTCGTCTCGATCCCGATCGTCAATCTGGCGACGCCGATCTTCGGCATGGCGTTCATGGTCCACATGCACAAGCGCCTGTCGGGACCGCGGCCCGAGCTGATCGAGCCGGCGCGGCAGATGCGGTGAGACCGCTCGGCTCACCTGTCAGCCCACCTCTCAATTCACTTCTCAGTTCACCTGCACCCCGCATTTGCGCAGCAGCATCTTGGCGAAACCGAACGGCGCCGGCGTGAACGGGCCCGGTGGCGCCCGGGTGATCAGCGCGACGACGCCGAGCGCGACCATCGCGAGCCAGAAGCACAGCCAGAAGCCGTCGATATAGGCGAGCACATTGGCCTCGCGCTGGACCAGGCCCGCGAGCGTGCCGACCGCGCGCGCCTGCGCCATGCCGGTGCCATGGGCCGCGAAGTAATCGGCGAGCTGCTTGAGCCTACCCACCACATCGGGAGCTATGGCTGATTTTGGGTGACGCGGCCTGATCAGGCGGCGTGGCTTTCAGTGTTCGGAATGACTTCGATTCCGTCGATGAACTTTACACCGGCGATGACTTTCGG
>NZ_JASAUS010000053.1:0-56316 GCF_029953005.1 Bradyrhizobium sp. Mp27
ATAAACGTCCTGCCTGACCGGCTACTGCTGTTCAGCGGCGCTGACGGCGATCATCAGGTGGGGGAGTTTCAAGTGACCATACCCGGGGGATTTTGACCGACCCACGGGGGTGCTGAAGCCGGACATTCGCGCGCGGCTGGCAGGGCGGTCAGGCAGCTAATCAAGGGTGACGGTGCGTCGGCAATACCCGAGCGGTGCAAGACGACGTTCGGTCGATGTGGTCGCCTTCTCCTACTCGCTACCTTCTGAAGCCGGCTTCGCGCGGAGCGAATTGGCAAAATTGACGAGATACTGCCGCCCATCGCGCTGAGCGAGATCGAGATATGACGGCAACGACGGCGAGTTAACCGCGGAAAGTGCGTCGAGCGCGGCCATCCGCTGATATTCATGCTCCGTGCTCCACGCGCGAAGCGCCAGCGTCTCCGACCTTTTCGACCGCCTGCGCGCGAGAGCAAGAAGCGCTCGCCGGCTTACATACTCATCCGCGTCGTGAAAGAATTGCTCCAACAGCGGTTCGACTTCATCGGCGGCAAATTCGTCGCTCCCAAGCGCATCAGCGAGTTGCCACCGGGCATCTCGCTCCGGCGAATGCGGGGCTAACCTCGCCAAAGCCAGCAGATGAGCCGGCTTGGCCATCAACTCGCGCTTGAGTACCTCCACTTCATTGTCGCGAGCAAGGATGTAAAGCAGCAACTCGACGATAGGAGCGCTCCAATGCTGCGGAACGCCCGAATCCAGGAACGCGGCGAAGGCAGTCGTGATCGCGGGCCATTCTCCATAGTCGCATTGCCACTCGCCAGATCTCTGGCCAACAGGGTAGCGATCAGCCCAACGGCGAAATGCCAACACCGCCTCAACGAATCGAGCCTGAGCACCTCCAATGTACGCGATTGGCTCGTCCGTCATGATGGTCTGGTCACGCTTCCATAGCCCGATCCGGCTGATCGAGTAGCCTGAGGATATCGGGCCATAGTACAAAGAAAGCGAGGCGTCCGCTTGGTGCCGCGTCGTGGGATGGCCATAAAAAATGCGCGGGCCGCCCTGGTGTCGAGGCATGCCCGCGCATTTGAATTCGTCAGTCGCGCGCGAGAGCGCGCGCGTGTCAGTGGACGCTCACCGCCTGCAGCTCGTTGCTCCAGGCGTTGGCGACCGCGGCTTCGCGGCTGTCGGTCAGCATGATCGGCGTGCCGTCGGCGGCGTGGAGCGCGAAGAGCTTGAGGCCCGGCGCGATTTTCGGCGCTTCGGGAAACAGGCCCGGCACATCCTCGGAGCGGATCTGCTTCACATAGGCGATATGGCCTTCGCCGAGGGTTGCCAGCGTCTCCGGAGAGACGTTCTTGGCTTCGTATTCGAACGCAACGTGACCTTCACTCATGGTCTCGACTCCATCACAGAAACTAAGCGGTCGAGTCCGCTACTCGTTCCATTATTCGTGCTCATTGATAGCGATTGTCTTAACGATCCTCTCCGGTTCAGGCCGGGCAAGATCGACTGACAGCAGCCCGTTCTTCAGATCCGCTCCCAGCACGAGCATCCCCTCCGCCAGCACGAAGGTGCGCTGGAAGTGGCGCGCGGCGATGCCGCGATGGATGTATTGCCGGGTCTTGTCGTCCTGCTGACGCCCGCGAATCACGAGTTGGTTTTCCTCAATGGTTACATCGAGTTGGTCGCGGGTGAATCCGGCGACCGCCAGCGTGATCCGCAGCCGCTCGGGCTGGCCGTCCGACCGGTCGCACCTCTCGATATTGTAGGGAGGGTAGCCGTCGGCGCCTTTGACGACGCGGTCGAGCACGCGCTCGATCTCGTCGAAGCCCAAAAGGAACGGACTGGAAAGCGTTGGAACACGAGACATAGTTTACAAAGTCCTCTCGAAGCGACTTTGGCATTTCAGGGCCCGGAAGCGGCGCCCCTTGGTCAGCAATATGGTCATAACCCCGTGTCGGTTCAAGGACGTAGCGGGGGGCCTGTGGATGGGCCATGTCGCCGCGCCATGCGCAGATCGTCATGGCCGGGCTTGTCCCGGCCATCCACGGCCCATTCGTCGCGCCAAGAACGTGGATGCCCGGGACAAGCCCGGGCATGACGAATTTCCGAGGCGATTTCTCCAATGAAATCAAACCCCCGGCTACTGTGCATGGGGTTGTTTTTCGCGTTTTTGATCGGCCGGACCCTCGGAACCGGTCAGGCCTCGATCCGCGTCCGTCCGTCGCCGCTGAAAAGGTGCAGCTTCGGCCGTACCGCGGCGACGCGGATCCTCTCACCGATGGCGGGGGCCTCGGTTCCGGGAATGCGGACGATGACCTCGCCGGGCGGCAGCTCGCCGGGGGTGGCGGCGACGCGCTGCTCGTCCTGGGCGCGGGTGCCGTAGACGAAGGTTTCGGCGCCGACGCGCTCGATCGCTTCCACGGTCAGCGGCAGTGCGACGCCACCGGCCGGGGTCTGGTCGGTGATGACGAAATCTTCCGGGCGGATGCCGAGGATGCCGGCCTCGGTCGCGCCGCCGCCGAGCTGCGATTTGATCTCATCGGCGCGCGTCGACATCAGGTTCATCGGCGGTGCCCCGATGAAGGAGGCGACGAAGGTCGTCGCCGGCTTCTCGTAGATCGCCAGCGGATTGCCGAACTGCTCGACCTGGCCGCCGTTCATCACCACGAGAACGTCGGCGAGCGTCATCGCCTCGAGCTGGTCGTGGGTGACGTAGATCGACGTCGTGTTGAGCCGGCGCTGCAATTTGCGGATCTCGACCCGCATCGCGATTCGCAGCTTTGCGTCGAGGTTCGACAGCGGCTCGTCGAACAGAAACACCTTCGGCTGGCGCACGATGGCGCGGCCCATGGCGACGCGCTGGCGCTGGCCGCCGGAGAGCTGACGCGGCTTGCGCTCCAGCATCGGCGTGAGTTCGAGCACGCGCGCGGCCTCGTCGACGCGGGTCTTGACCTCGGTCTCCTTCATGCCGCGGTTGCGCAGGCCGTAGGCCATGTTGTTGAAGACGCTCATATGCGGGTAGAGCGCGTAGTTCTGGAACACCATCGCGATGTCGCGATCGGCGGGCTCGATCTGGTTGACGACGCGGCCGCCGATGTCGATCTCGCCGCCGGTGACGGTCTCGAGACCTGCGACCATGCGCAGCAGCGTGGACTTGCCGCAGCCGGAGGGACCGACCAGCACGCAGAACTGGCCGTCGCCGACATCGACGTTGACGCCCTTGATGGCCTCGAAACCGCCGGGATAGGTCTTGCGGACGTTGCGCAGGGTGACGTTAGCCATGAAAACTCATTCCCAAAAACCTACTTCTCGGTCTCGACCAGGCCGCGCACGAACAATTTCTGCATGGCGACGACGACGAACACCGGCGGCAGCATGGCGAGCACGGCGGTCGCCATCACGATCGGCCATTCGGTCAGCGCATCGGTGGTGGTGATCATCTTGCGGATGCCGACCTGGATGGTCTGCATGTCGTCGCGCGTGGTGATCAGCAGCGGCCAGAGATATTGATTCCAGCCGAGGATGAAGAGGATCACGAACAGCGCCGCCATGTTGGTGCGCGACAGCGGCAGCAGCGTATCCCAGAAGAAGCGCAAGGGGCCGGCGCCGTCGATGCGCGAGGCCTCCAGCAGCTCGTCCGGCACGGTCATGAAGAACTGGCGGAACAGCAGCGTCGCGGTGGCCGACGCGATCAGCGGCAGCGCGAGGCCCGCATAGCTGTCGAGCATGTGCAGATCGGCGACGATCTTGTAGGTCGGGTAGATGCGCACCTCGACCGGCAGCATCAACGTGATGAAGATGATCCAGAAGATCGCCATCCGGAACGGAAAGCGGAAATACACGATCGCATAGGCCGAGATGATCGAGATCGCGATCTTGCCGATGGCGATCGCCAGCGCCATCACCAGCGAGTTCAGCATCATGTTGCCGACGGGCTCGCGGGTGGAGCCGCTCGTGCCGACGAAGATGGTCTGGTAGTAGACCTCGAAGAAGTGCCCGCCCGGCAGCAGCGACATCTGCCCGTTTGCGATCAAGGCGTTGTCCTGGGTCGAGGCGACGATGGCGATGTAGACCGGGAATGCGACGATCGCGATCCCGATCCAGAGAATGGCGTGGGCGACGTAGCGCCGAAAGCCCTCTTCCTCGACCATCAGTAGGTCACCTTGCGTTCGACGAAGCGGAACTGGATTCCCGTCAGCACGATCACCATGACCATCAAGATCACCGACTGTGCCGCGGAGCTGCCGAGATTGCCGCCGAGCAGGCCGTCGGAATAGACCTTGTAGACCAGCGTGACCGTCGACGTGCCTGGACCGCCGCGGGTCATGGTGTCGATGATGCCGAAGGTGTCGAAGAAGGCGTAGACGATGTTGACGACCAGCAGGAAGAAGATCGTGGGCGACAGCAGCGGGAAGGTCACGGTCCAGAACCGGCGCATCGGACGGGCGCCGTCGATCGCGGCGGCCTCGAACACGCTTCGGGGGATGGCTTGCAGGCCGGCGAGGAAGAACAGGAAATTATAGGAGATCTGCTTCCACGCCGCGGCGAGGATGATCAGCCCAGCCGCCTGGTTGCCGTCGAGAAGCGGATTCCAGTCGACGCCCAGGTTGCGCAGATAGCGCGACAGCACGCCAAGCGAGGGATGCAGCATGAAGATCCAGAGCACGCCGACCACGGGCGGCGCCACCGCATAGGGCCAGATCAGCAGCGTGCGGTAGAGCATTGAGCCGCGCAGCGGCTTGTCCGCCATCACGGCGAGCAGCAGCGCGAACGACAGCGACGACACGGCGATGGCGAACGAAAAGACGAACGTACGGACAACCGCCTCAAAATAGGCCGGGTCCTTGAACAGGTCCTGATAATTCTCGAACCAGACGAAGCTTGTCGACAGACCGAAGGCGTCCTGGAGCAGGAAGGATTGGATCACCGCCTGCGCGGCCGGCCAGTAGAAAAATATCAGGACGATCGCGAGCTGCGGCGCAACCAGCGCGTAGGGCAATAGCTTTGATTGGAAAATGGCTTGCTTTTGCATGATGTCAGCTGAGCGGCAGGCCGGCTTACCGGCCTGCCGCTCATCGCCTTACTTGACGGCGGTCTTTTCGAACTGACGCAGCATCGTGTTGCCGCGCTCGACGGCGGCGTCGAGCGCCTGCTTGGCGGTCTTCTTGCCGGCCAGCGCCTGCTCGATCTCTTCCGACCAGACGTCACGGAGCTGAACCATGTTACCGAGACGCAAGCCGCGCGAATTCTCGGTCGGCTCCTTGTTGGTCAGCTCGAGCAGCGGGGTCTCGAGATAGGGCTGATCCTTGTAGAAACCTTCTTCCTTCGCCTTGGCGTAGGCCGCCTTGGTGATCGGCAGATAGCCCGAGGCCTTGTGGATGTAGACTTGGCGATCGGTGTCCGAGAGGAAGGTCAGGAATTTCGCGACGCCCTTGTATTCCTCGGCCGACTTGCCGCCCATGACCCAGAGCGAGGCGCCGCCGATGATCGAGTTCTGCGGCGCGCCCTTGGCGTCCGGATAGTAAGGCATCGGCACGGCGGTGAAGTTGAACTTGGCCTGCGCTTTGACGTTGCCGAAGAACGCCGACGAGGTCAGGTAGATCGGGCATTCGCCGGAGGTGAAGCGGCCTTCGCCGGTGTTGGTGCGGCCGGCATAGTCGTAAGTCTTGGTCTTCTGCAGCTCGACCAGGGTTTCGAGATGCTTGACCTGAAGCGGGCCGTTGAACTCCAGCACGGTGTCGAAACCGTCGAGGCCGTTGGCCTTGCTGGCGAGCGGCACGTTGTGCCAGGCGGAGAGCTGCTCGAGATTGACCCAGGTGACCCAGGAGCCGGAGAAGCCGCAGGTGTCATGACCCGCAGCCTTCAGCTTCTTGGCGGCCTCGAACGTTTCGGGCCAGGTCTTCGGGATCTCGACGTTCGCCTTCTTGAGCTCGTCGAGGTTGACCCACATGACGGTCGACGACGAATTGAACGGGAAGGACAGCATCTCGCCCTTCGAGGTCGAATAGTAGCCGGTGATGGCGGGCAGGTAGATCTTGGGGTCGAACTTCTCGCCGGCCTCGGCCATCAGCTTGTAGACGGGCTTTACGGCGCCGGTGGCGGCCATCATGGTCGCGGTGCCAACTTCGAACACCTGCATGATGTGCGGGGCGTTGCCGGCGCGGAACGCCGCGATGCCGGCGTTCATCGTATCGGGATAGTTGCCCTTGTAGGTCGGGATCACCTTGTAGTCGGTCTGCGAGGCGTTGAAGTCGGTGGCGAGCTTGACGATGACGTCGTTGTTGGCGCCGGTCATCGCGTGCCACCACTGGATTTCGGTCACGGCCAAGGCCGGCGATGCGCCCATGCCGATCGTGATTGCAACTGCGGCAGCCGCCCCAAAGTGTCGAAGAGCCATCAAGTAAACCTCCCTTGGCCGTCAAAAAGAAGCGCTTGCGCTAGCAGCGCCATATGACGTTCACATGACTGTGTAAGCGGGAGAAACGAAAGCAGCAAGCGCGGCCAAAAGGGAAGCCGTCAAATAGGCGAATGCCGAGCGCGCAGCCTCCTCCGTTCGCGGTGCACATGCGTGCCCGCGCCGCAGTGCGGCATTTGCTCGGGTGAGGCGGCGAGGGCGTTTAGCGCTTGCGCTCGGGGCCGCAGACGGTGCCCTTTTCGACCATCGCGTCGATCTCCGATTTGGAGTAGCCGAACTCGCCCAGCACCTCCTGGGAGTGCTGGCTGAATTTCGGCGGCAGGCGGCGCAGGCTCGGCTTGCTGCGATCGAGCCGGATCGGCGAGGCCACGCCCTTGTACCAGTCCTTCTCAATGACATCGCCGCGGGCGATCGTGTGCGCGTTGGTCAAGGCCTGGTCGATCTTCTGCACGGGGCCTGCGGGCAGGCCGGCGGCGAGCAGGCGATTGCACAGCGGCTCGGCCTCGTGCTGGCTGAACACGGCGGCAAGCTCGGCGCGCAGCGCCTCGCGATTGGCGATGCGGTCCTTGTTGCAGGCAAAGCGCGGATCGGTGCCGAGCTCGGGCTTGCCGATCTCCTTGGCGAGCTTGCGGAAGGTGCCGTCATTGCCGACACCGATGAAAATGTCGTCGGTCCTGGTCGGGAAGATCGCGTAAGGCACGAGGTTGGGATGCTCGTTGCCGGTGAGCGACGGCGGCTTGCCGTGCATGAAATAATTCGCGGTGTGCGGATGCATGATGGCAAGGCCGGTCTCGTACAGCGTCGTCTCCAGGAACTGGCCCTGGCCCGAGCGCTGCCGCTCCGACAGCGCCATTAGGATGCCGATCGCCGCATAGAGGCCGGTGGTGATGTCGACCAGCGGCACGCCGATCCGCATCGGACCGCTCTCGGGCGAACCGGTCGCCGCGATCATGCCGGTCATGGCCTGGATAATGGCGTCATAGCCGGGATTGCCGCCGCGCGGTCCGTCGGCGCCGAAGCCGCAGATCCGGCAATGCACGAGGCGCGGGAATTTCTTGCTGAGCACATCGTTGCCGATGCCCCATTTCTCCAGCGTGCCCGGCTTGAAATTCTCGATCAGGACGTCGGCGGTCTCCAGCATCTTCAGCAGCACGACACGGCCGCCCTCGGAGGCGAGGTCGAGGCCGATCGAGCGCTTGTTGCGGTTGATGCCGATGAAATAGGCCGCGTCTTCCTCGTGGAACGGAGGGCCCCAGTCGCGCACCTCGTCGCCGGCGGGCGGCTCGACCTTGATCACGTCGGCGCCGTGGTCGGCGAGGATCTGGGTGCAGTAGGGACCGCCAAGCACGCGCGTGAGATCGATGACGCGCAGTCCGCTCATTGCGCCCAAAACGGCTTCAGTCATGCCTTCGCTTCCCCTGTGTCGATCATTGATCACAGGCCTAGCGAGGTTTTTTTGCGCCAGCAATGGCTTGCTGCGTAGGGCCGCATGCGCCGCCGCCGCGCCATCCCGCAACGTGGCAAATCAGGCGGAAGCGGCCGGCCCGAGGGGGATCTCGGGCCAGCCAATCCGCCGTTTGATCAGACGACCGTCAGGCGAACGTCGACATTGCCGCGCGTGGCATTGGAGTAGGGGCACACCTGGTGGGCCTTCTCGACCAGCGCCTCGGCTTCCGCGCGGGCGAGGCCCGGCAGCGAGACGGCGAGGTCGATGTCGAGACCGAAGCCGCCGGCCGAGCGCGGGCCGATGCCGACGGTGGAGGTGACCGAGGCGTCAGCCGGAACCTTGGGGCCGCCCTGCGAGGCCACGAACTTCATCGCGCCGATGAAGCAGGCGGCATAGCCGGCCGCAAACAGCTGCTCGGGATTGTTGCCGGCGCCGCCTCCGCCGCCGAGTTCCTTCGGGGTGGTGAGCTTGACGTCGAGCGCGCCGTCGAGGGTCGCCGCATGGCCGTCGCGGCCGCCGGTGGCTTTGGCGCTGGTCTTGTACAGGACGTTTACCGACATTTTCGTCTCCTCAGGTCTTCCGGTTGGGGTGGAACCTACATCGCAAACAATTAGATTGCACGCAATTGAAATCTGCATGCCTCACATTTAATTGTTCGCAATTGAATGTACGGCCGCCCGGTCCCAGAATGGAGGAAACCGCGTGAGATTCTCGATGCCCCGGAAATTATCGGCGCTGGACCCGCAGCGCCTCGACAATCAGATCTGCTTCGCGGTCTATTCGGCCGCGCATGCCTTCAACCGCGTCTACAAGCCGCTGCTCGACCGGCTCGGCCTGACTTACCCGCAATATCTGGTGATGCTGGTGCTGTGGGAGCGCGACGACGTGCCGGTCAAGGACATCGGCGAAAAGCTGTTCCTGGATTCGGGCACGCTGACGCCGCTGCTCAAGCGCCTCGAGGCCGCCCACCTCGTCAGGCGCACGCGCTCGCGCGAGGACGAACGCCAGGTGCTGATCGCGCTGACCCCGCAGGGCCACGCCTTGAAGGAAAAAGCGCGCGCCGTGCCGCAATCGATCCTGGCGGCGTCGGACTGCTCGGTGTCGGAGCTGGTCGCGATGAAGGACGAGATCGTGGCGCTGCGGGATCGGTTGAATGCGGTGATCGGGGAGTAGGGGGGGCGCTAGAGGCTAGGACAGCCGCTTCTTCGTGAAGGCGCGGCCGGAGTGGGACTTCAGGTACTTCTCAAATTCGAGCGCTTTGTACTTGTCGGGGAACGCGCAGTACCAGATCAGCTTCCACGGTCTGAACTTGGCGGTATGGGTGGATCTGCCCGCATTGTGCTCCGGAACCCGGCGCTTCAAATCCTCCGTGGCCCCAACGTATTCCCCCTCGGGAAATTCGACGCTGCGGAGGATGTAGACGTACCACATTCACGGATATCGCCTGGGGTCGTTGTTAGGTGGGGGTCTCATCAGTCCGTCTTCGCCCAACGGGCTTCGCCGGACACCACGCTTCGCTCTTCGAGCTCCGCGCGGCTGCGCCACGCGTAGCCCGAAGGGCGAAGCGTGGTGGAGCCAGGCGGGATCGAACCGCCGACCTCTTGCATGCCATGCAAGCGCTCTCCCAGCTGAGCTATGGCCCCTTAGTCTTCCAGTTGGGAGGATCCTGGTGGATCACTCCCGACCGCCGAGCCTGGTGACTCGCGCGGTGCACCCTTTTTCACAGATCAGGGCTGATCTCAAGTCTCTTCATCACCTCCGACATCACCAATGATGTCGGTCACGTCCTCATCGCCCTCTTCTTCGTCGGCGATGAAGGTCGAATCATCGTCATCGTCGTCGTCGATGGTCTCGTCGACCTCGATATCGTCCTCGGATTCGGGCACCACCGCCTTGACCTTGCCGGTGTTCTCCTCGGCATCGGCCTCCTCGAGCGAGACCTCTTCGACCTCTGCCGGCTCCGGCGTGGTGTCGGCGGCCGCTGCGTGGCGGGCTTCGGCGCCACGGGTTGCGCGAGCCGGCGCCACGGGGGCGATCGGCACGACTTCGCCGGTATAGGGCGAGATCACCGGATTCTTGTTGAGGTCATAGAACTTCTTGCCCGTGGTCGGGCAAATACGTTTGGTTCCGAGTTCGGACTTGGCCACGGCAGGAATCCTGGGAATGTCTGAAAAGCGGTGTTTCACTTGGCTAGTTGGCGGCCCGCTGTCAATAGCGCATTACGGGAGAAAGACATGCCCGTGACGGCGGGCAGACCTTGTGGTACCCCGCGAGCCCCGCAGGGATGTTTCGGGCCTATCCAAGGACACAAACTTGACTGATTCCGACAAGCCGACGCCGCTTCAGTCGCGCGCAAGCGGTCCCCTGACCGGGAAAGTACGGGTCCCCGGGGACAAGTCGATCTCCCACCGCGCCCTCATCCTGGGCGCGCTCGCGGTCGGCGAGACCCGGATTTCGGGCCTGCTCGAGGGCGAGGACGTCCTCAACACCGCAAAATCCATGCAGGCGCTGGGCGCCAGGGTCGAGCGCACTGGCGATTTCGCCTGGAAGGTGAACGGCGTGGGCGTCGCAGGCTTCGCCGAGCCCAGGGCGCCGCTTGATTTCGGCAACTCCGGCACCGGCTGCCGGCTCGTCATGGGCGCCGTTGCCGGCTGCCCGATTTCGGCGGTTTTCGACGGCGATGCCTCGCTGCGCAGCCGCCCCATGCGCCGAATCCTCGATCCGCTCGAGAAGATGGGCGCCAAAGTGGTGTCCGGCGGCGAGGGCGGCCGTCTGCCGCTGACCGTCCAGGGCGCGCGAGATCCGCTGCCGATCACCTACAAGACCCCGGTCGCCTCGGCCCAGATCAAATCGGCCGTGCTGCTGGCGGGCCTGGCCGCGCCGGGCACCACCACTGTGATTGAGACTGAGGCCAGCCGCGACCACACCGAGCTGATGCTGAAGCACTTTGGCGCCGACATCACCTCCGCGCAGGAGGGGCAGCACGGCCGCCGCATCACGCTGGTGGGGCAGCCCGAGCTGCACGGCGCCACCGTCGTGGTGCCCGCCGATCCCTCCTCTGCCGCCTTCCCAATCGTTGCCGCGCTGATCGTCGAAGGCTCGGACGTCGTCCTGTCCGACGTCATGACCAATCCGCTGCGCACCGGCCTGTTCACCACGCTGCGCGAAATGGGCGCCTCGATCGAGGAAAGCGAAGTCCGCGGCGATGCCGGCGAGCCGATGGCGCAGCTGCGCGTGCGCGCGTCGAAACTGCGCGGCGTCGAGGTGCCGCGGGAACGCGCGCCCTCGATGATCGACGAATATCTGGTGCTGGCGGTGGCGGCTTCCTTCGCCGAGGGCACGACCATCATGCGCGGCCTCCAGGAGCTGCGCGTCAAGGAATCCGATCGGCTTGAGGCCACCGCCGACATGCTCCGCGTCAACGGCGTCAAGGTCGAGGTCTCCGGCGACGATCTGATCGTCGAGGGCCGCGGCCATGTCCCCGGCGGCGGCACTGTTGCCACGCACATGGATCATCGTATCGCGATGTCCGCGCTGGTGATGGGCTGCGCCTCCGACCAGCCCGTGACCGTCGACGACACCGCCTTCATCGCCACCAGTTTTCCGGACTTCATCCCGATGATGCGTTCGCTTGGGGCCGAGTTTTCATGATCATCGCCATCGACGGGCCCGCAGCCTCGGGCAAGGGGACGCTCGGCAAGCGGCTCGCCCATCATTACGGCTATCGTCATCTCGATACCGGCGTCATTTACCGCGCGGTGGCCTACGCCGTGATGGAATCCGGTCATGATCTCCGGGACGAGGCAGCTGCGGTGCAGGCTGCACTGGAGCTTGATCCCGAAAAGTTCGGCAATCCCGCCCTGAAGACCCAGGAGGCCGGTGAGGGCGCCTCGATCGTCTCGGCGATCCCCAGGGTTCGCGAGGTCCTGCTCAATTTCCAGCGGCAATTCGCCGCCGATCCGCCCGGCGCCGTGCTCGACGGCCGGGATATTGGAACCGTGATCTGCCCCCATGCCGACGTGAAGATCTTCGTTGTGGCCGACCCCAGGGTCCGCGCCCACCGCCGAACCATGGAGGCCAAGGCGAGGGGCGAGGAGGCGGACGAGGCGGCGGTGCTCGCTGACATCATCCGGCGCGACGAGCGCGACAAGAACCGGCCGATTGCGCCCTTGAAACCGGCCCCGGATGCTTACTTGCTAGATAACTCCCAACTGGATATAGAAGGCGGCGTCCGGGCCGCCATCGACATTATCGAGGCCGTCCGAGCGGGCCGGTCGCGGGGTTAAGCCGCCGCCGTCATTGGAGGAAGCGCCCGCTCCCGCTCTTTGAGGTCGATAACCCCGGTCCCCTGTTTGGGCCCGGCGCGATCCAGGCTCCGGACCAAGATTTCCACGTATCGAACGCGCGGGCCTCAGCCGGCCCGTTTCCGCTGCTCCGCTTCCATGCCGGAGCAACGAGCGGTCGCTCGAAGGTCTTGCGGACCTTCCGACACTGCGTGTGCGATGCGCCCATGAACCCAACGGCCGGCACGACTTCCGCAACTGGAGAACAAATGGCTTCGACTTCTGCTGATACCTATAGCCCGTCGCGTGACGATTTCGCCGCGATGCTCGACGAGTCCTTCGCAGGTGGCAACCTGCAGGAAAGCTCCGTCGTCAAGGGCAAGGTGGTTGCAATTGAAAAAGACATGGCCGTCATCGACGTCGGCCTGAAGACCGAGGGCCGCGTCGCCCTGCGCGAATTTTCCGGCCCCGGCCGTGACAGCGAGATCAAGGTCGGCGACGAGGTCGAAGTGTTCCTCGATCGCATCGAGAACGCCCTCGGCGAAGCCGTGCTGTCGCGCGACAAGGCGCGCCGCGAGGAGAGCTGGGGCAAGCTCGAGAAGGCCTTCCAGAACAACGAGAAGGTCAACGGCGTCATCTTCAACCAGGTCAAGGGCGGCTTCACCGTCGACCTCGACGGTGCCGTGGCCTTCCTGCCGCGCTCGCAGGTCGACATCCGTCCGATCCGCGACGTTGCGCCGCTGATGAACAACTCGCAGCCGTTCCAGATCCTCAAGATGGATCGCCGCCGCGGCAACATCGTCGTCTCCCGCCGCACGGTGTTGGAAGAGACCCGCGCCGAGCAGCGCCAGGAGCTGGTGCAGAACCTCGAAGAGGGGCAGGTCATCGACGGCGTGGTCAAGAACATCACCGATTACGGTGCGTTCGTTGATCTCGGCGGTATCGACGGTCTGCTGCACGTCACCGACATCGCGTGGCGCCGCGTCAACCACCCGACCGAGGTGCTCTCGATCGGCCAGACCGTGAAGGTCAAGATCATCAAGATCAACCACGAGACGCACCGCATCTCGCTGGGCATGAAGCAGCTGCTGGACGATCCGTGGCAGGGCATCGAAGCCAAGTACCCGCTGGGTGCCCGCTTCACCGGCCGCGTCACCAACATCACCGACTACGGTGCGTTCGTCGAGCTCGAGCCGGGCATCGAAGGCCTGATCCACGTCTCCGAGATGTCGTGGACCAAGAAGAACATGCACCCCGGCAAGATCGTTTCGACCTCGCAGGAAGTCGAAGTGCAGGTGCTTGAAGTCGATTCCGTCAAGCGCCGCATCTCGCTCGGCCTCAAGCAGACCATGCGCAACCCGTGGGAGGTCTTCGTCGAAGGTCACCCGACCGGTTCGGTGGTCGAGGGCGAAGTCAAGAACAAGACCGAGTTCGGTCTGTTCCTGGGCCTCGAGGGCGACGTCGACGGCATGGTCCATCTCTCCGACCTCGACTGGAAGCTTCCGGGCGAGCAGGTGATCGACAACTACAAGAAGGGCGACGTGGTGAAAGCCGTGGTGCTCGATGTGGACGTCGAGAAGGAGCGTATCTCGCTCGGCATCAAGCAGCTCGAAGGCGACCCCTTCGCCGAGCCGGGCGATGTCAAGAAGGGCGCGGTCGTGACCTGCGAAGTGCTCGAAGTGAAGGAAAGCGGCATCGAGGTGAAGATCACCGGTACCGACTTCTCGACCTTCATCAAGCGTTCGGAGCTCGCCCGTGACCGCAACGACCAGCGCGCCGAGCGCTTCGCCGTCGGCGAGAAGGTCGATGCCCGCGTGATCCAGTTCGACAAGAAGGCCCGCAAGGTCCAGGTGTCGATCAAGGCACTCGAGGTCGCCGAAGAGAAGGAAGCCATCGCGCAGTACGGCTCCTCCGATTCGGGGGCGACGCTCGGTGACATCCTCGGCACCGCGCTCAAGAACCGCGACAAGTAAGCGAAACACCCGTTTCGCAACCATCAAAGCCCCGGCGCGTGCCGGGGCTTTTTTGTTGCGGCATGCTCCGCTGTCGTCCCGGGGCGCGCGAAGCGCGAGCCCGGGACCCATAACCACAGGATCGAGTTTGGTGAAGACTCGTGGTTGCCAACTCGCGCGACAACTTCTCCCTGGGGGTATGGGTCCCCGCGTTCGCGGGGACGACATCTGATGGCTTCGCTACGATCCGGGCTACGCCAGCCTTGTTTTCTTCAAATTACGCCGCAATTGATGTATCCAGATAAGCCAATGGTCACGCTGTGACGGCACAACGCGCCCAGCCTTTCATTTGGAGATATTCCGATGTCGCTCGATTCGGACATCATCGTCGATCGCCGCAGGATTCGTCGCAAGCTGACGTTCTGGCGCGTGATGGCGGCGCTGATCGCGATCGCGGCGATTGCGGGCTTCGCGCTGATCGCAACACCCGGTGCGCGCGGCACGTTCGCATCAGCCGGCTCGATCGCGCGGGTCCAGATCGATGGCCTGATCCGCAGCGACTCCGATCGTACCCAGGCGCTGGAGCGACTGGAGAACTCGCAGGCCGCCGCCGTCATCATTCACATCAACTCGCCGGGTGGCACCACCGCCGGCTCCGAGCAGCTTTATGACTCGCTTGTACGGCTGAAGGCGAAGAAGCCGCTCGTCGTCGTGGTCGAAGGCCTCGCCGCGTCCGGCGGTTACATCACCGCGATTGCGAGCGACCACATCATTGCCCAGCAGAGCTCGCTGGTCGGTTCGATCGGCGTGCTGTTCCAGTTTCCCAACGTCACGGAGCTGCTGAAGACCGTCGGTGTGAAGGTCGAGGAGGTCAAATCCTCGCCGCTGAAGGCCGCGCCGAACGGTTTTGAGCCGACCAGCCCCGAGGCCCGCGCCGCGCTCGATGCGCTGGTGAAGGATTCCTATGCCTGGTTCAAGGGATTGGTGAAGGAGCGGCGTGGCATGGATGACACGCAGCTCGAAAAAGTCGCCGATGGCCGCGTCTTCACCGGACGCCAGGCGATCGATCTCAAGCTGATCGATCAGCTCGGCGACGAGAAGACCGCCGTGACTTGGCTGGTCGAGCAGAAGGGCGTCAAGAAGGGCCTCACCGTCCGCGATTACAAGCTCCAGCCCCGCTTTGGCGATCTGCCGTTCCTCAAAACGGCTGCTGTCGTCACGCTGGAAGCGCTTGGTTTAGGCTCGATTGCGCATCAGATCGGGCAAACCGGCGTCGCGCAGGCCGTCGATCGGCTCGGAATGGATGGAATGCTGGCCCTGTGGCAGCCGGCTGCGTCAAATTGATGGAACCGGGCGAGCCTCAGAGGCTTTTCCCGTCTGGCGGGTGGCGGGGCAGCCCGCTTTTTCGGCATTTGTCACGCATTTTCCCGACGCTCAACCTTCATTTAGCGTCTTGACAGATCACAGTATTTTCACGGAAATGGTCATCCGCACGCTTCCGGGTCCTATCTCTCGATGATCAAATCCGAACTTGTTCAGCGTATCGCCGAGCACAACCCGCATCTGTACCAGCGGGATGTCGAGAACATTGTGAATGCGATTCTCGAAGAGATCGTAGCGGCTCTCGCGCGCGGTGATCGCGTCGAGTTGCGCGGCTTCGGTGCCTTCTCGGTCAAGCATCGCCCTGCGCGCGCAGGGCGCAATCCGCGCACCGGCGCCCATGTGCCCGTCGATCAGAAGAGCGTTCCGTTCTTCAAGACCGGCAAGGAAATGCGCGAACGGCTGAACCGCGACCATCCGGATCCAGGCGCGCCAGACTGAGACCGGCGTCAGGGTTTTCCGCGGTCGCGAGAGAAGCGGCCGGAAGCTTGATTCAAGGCGAGCGAAGCGAGATGCGAAAGTTCCTGACCGCGCTGATCGTGATTCCGCTGGGCCTGATCCTGGTGACCTTCGCGGTCGCCAACCGGCATTTCGTCACGGTCTCTTTCGACCCCTTCATTACGAACGACCCGTCATTCTCGGTGACGTTGCCGCTGTTCCTGCTCCTCAACGTGGTGGCGGCCCTCGGGGTCCTTGCGGGCGGCTGCGCGGTCTGGCTCGGCCAGCGGCACTGGCGGCGCGCGGCGCGCCGGAATGATGCGGATGCACGGGCTGCCAGGACCGAATTGGCCGATCTGCGGGCCCAGGCGGCCGCAGCGAAGCCCCAGCCCCAGCGCCTCCCCGTTCCCTCCGGGGTCGGCCTTTACGGGCCCATCGGGCGAGACAAGCAGCGCGCGACGTTGTAGAAGCGGCCGCAACCGAAAACCCGGTTTTCCGGCCGCAGACCCGCGGCCTTCACCTGCTTTGAGACCATGTCCCTGCTCGTCAAAATCTGCGGCCTGTCCACGGGCGAGACGCTCGAAACAGCGCTCGACGCCGGCGCCGACATGGTGGGGTTCGTGTTCTTTCCGCCGTCGCCGCGGCACGTCTCTCTGGAGCTTGGCCGCGACCTCGGACGCCAGGTGAAGCGGCGCGCGCTCAAGGTCGCGCTCACGGTCGATGCCGACGACGCCACGCTCGACAACATCATGGACGCGCTGTCGCCGGATATCCTTCAGCTCCACGGCAAGGAGAGCGTCGCACGCCTGCGCGACATCAAGCAGCGGTTCGGCCGCCCGGTGATGAAAGCGGTGCCGGTCGCAACCGCCGCCGATCTCGCCGTGCTGCCCGGCTACGCAGAGGTTGCCGATCGCATCCTGTTCGACGCGCGTGCGCCAAAGGACGCGACCCGTCCGGGCGGCCTCGGCGCGGCCTTCGATTGGCGTTTGCTCGAAAACCTGGAACTCAAGCTGCCGTATATGGTCTCGGGCGGACTTGATGCCCACAACGTCGCCGAGGCTCTTCGGGTCACGCGCGCCGGCGGCGTCGACGTTTCCTCCGGTGTCGAGAGCGCCTCCGGCGTCAAGGATCCCGAGATGATCAAGGCCTTCATTCGCGCCGCGCGCGCCACCCAAGATGCAAGTCAAGAGTTGAGCGTTCGATGAACATCGCCAAACCAAATTCCTACCGCAGCGGTCCGGACGAGCGCGGGCACTTCGGCATTTTCGGCGGCCGCTTCGTCGCCGAAACCCTGATGCCGCTGATCCTCGACCTAGAGAAGGCCTACACGGCGGCCAAGGCCGATCCGGCCTTCCAGGCCGAGATGAACGGCTACCTCAAGAACTATGTCGGCCGGCCCTCGCCGCTCTATTTCGCCGAGCGCCTCACCGAGCATCTCGGCGGCGCCAAGATCTACCTCAAGCGCGAAGAGCTCAACCACACCGGTTCGCACAAGGTGAACAATGTGCTCGGCCAGATCATGCTGGCGCGGCGCATGGGCAAGAAGCGCATCATCGCCGAGACCGGCGCCGGTCAGCACGGCGTCGCCACCGCGACGCTGTGCGCGCGCTTCGGCCTCGAATGCGTGGTCTATATGGGCGCCGTCGACGTCGAGCGGCAGCAGCCCAACGTCATCCGCATGGAGATGCTGGGCGCAACCGTGGTCCCGGTGCAGTCGGGCACGCGCACGCTGAAGGATGCCATGAACGAGGCGCTGCGCGACTGGGTCACCAACGTGCACAACACGTTCTACTGCATCGGCACGGTGGCGGGCCCGCATCCCTATCCGACGCTGGTGCGCGACTTCCAGTCGATCATCGGCAACGAGACCAAGACGCAGATGCAGGAGGTCGAGGGACGCCTGCCGGATTCGCTGGTCGCCTGCATCGGCGGCGGCTCAAACGCGATGGGCCTGTTCCATCCGTTCCTCGACGATCCCTCCGTCGAAATCTTTGGCGTCGAAGCCGCCGGCCATGGGCTCACGCAACTGCATGCGGCCTCGATCGCGGGCGGCCGTCCCGGCGTGCTGCACGGCAACCGCACCTATCTCTTGATGGATGCGGACGGCCAGATCCAGGACGCGCATTCGATCTCCGCCGGCCTCGACTATCCCGGCATCGGTCCCGAGCATTCCTGGCTGCACGAGATCGGCCGCGTCAACTATCTCTCGGCGACCGATGACGAGGCGCTCGCAGCATTCCAATTGCTGTCGCGACTGGAAGGCATCATCCCCGCGCTCGAGCCCGCGCATGCCATCGCCAAGGTGATGGAGCTCGCGCCGAAGCGGCCGAGAGATCACCTGATGGTCGTCAATCTCTCCGGCCGCGGCGACAAGGACGTCCCGCAGGTCGGCGACATCCTGAGGGGCAAGAGCAAGTGACCACGCGTATCGACACCCGTTTCGCCGAGCTGAAGAAAGCGGGCCGCTCGGCCTTCGTCACCTATGTGATGGCCGGCGATCCCGATCTCACGACGTCGCTCGATATCGTCAAGGCGCTGCCCAAGGCAGGCGCCGATGTCATCGAACTCGGCATTCCCTTCACCGATCCGATGGCGGATGGTCCCTCGATTCAGGCTGCAGGTCTGCGCGCGCTCAAGAACGGCATGACCTTGAAGAAGACGCTGGAACTGGTGCGCGACTTCCGCAAGGACGACAACGTCACGCCGCTGGTGCTGATGGGCTATTACAATCCGATCTACATTTACAGCGTCGACAAGTTTTTGGCTGATGCCAAGACGGCCGGCGTTGACGGCCTGATCATCGTCGATTTGCCGCCGGAGGAAGACGACGAGCTCTGCATTCCCGCGCTGAAGGCGGGCCTGAACTTCATTCGCCTCGCGACCCCGACCACCGACGACAAGCGCCTGCCCGCGGTGCTCGCGAACACATCAGGCTTTGTCTACTACGTCTCTATCGCCGGCATCACCGGTGCCGCGGCGGCGGACGCGAATGCCGTCGGTGAAGCTGTCGCGCGCATCAAGCGGCATACCAAGCTGCCGATCTGCGTTGGTTTTGGCATCCGCACGCCGGAGGCGGCGCGCGCCATTGCCGAGAAGGCTGATGGTTCGGTGGTCGGCACGGCACTGGTCGATGCACTCAAGAACAGCCTCGATGCCGAGGGTCGCGCGACCGCCAAAACCGTTAACGCCGTGGCCGAGCTGACGGCGGCCCTGGCCCAGGGCGTCAAGGGCGCGAAAGCTGCGGCCGAATAGGCCATAATTCCGCTTTGGGGACGGGCGAACACGGCGGCTTGCCGGGCAGAGGCCCGGCCGCCATATATCCTTCTGGCGGCCCTTCCGCGGGGCTCGCACATCGGAGCAAACCATGAACTGGCTTACCAATGTGGTCCGGCCGAAGATCCGCAACATGCTGCGGCGGGAGACGCCGGAGAATCTGTGGATCAAGTGCCCGGATTCCGGACAGCTCGTGTTCTACAAGGACGTCGAGGCTAACCAGTTCGTCATCCCCGGCTCGAACTACCACATGCGCATGGGCGCGGTGGCGCGTCTGAAGTCGATCTTCGACAACGAGACCTGGTACGATGTCGCGCTGCCCGACGTCACGCCCGATCCGCTCAAGTTCCGTGACGAGAAAAAGTACGTCGACCGCATCAAGGATGCGCGCGCTCGCACCAATCTGAACGATGCGATCAAGGTCGGCTACGGCAAGCTCGAAGGCGCCGCCGTCGTCGTCGCCGTGCAGGATTTCGATTTCATGGGCGGCTCGCTCGGCATGGCCGCGGGCGAAGCCATCGTGCGCGGGCTGGAGCTCGCCGTCGAGAAGAAGTCGCCGTTCATCGTGTTCGCCGCATCGGGCGGGGCGCGCATGCAGGAAGGCATCCTGTCGCTGATGCAGATGCCGCGCACCACGGTCGCGGTGCAGATGCTGCGCGAGGCGAAACAGCCTTATATCGTCGTGCTGACCAACCCGACCACCGGCGGCGTCACCGCGTCCTATGCGATGCTGGGCGACGTGCAGATCGCCGAGCCCGGCGCGCTGATCGGCTTCGCCGGCGCGCGCGTGATCGAGCAGACCATCCGCGAGAAATTGCCGGAAGGCTTCCAGCGCGCCGAATATCTGAAGGATCACGGCATGGTCGACATGGTCGTGCACCGTCACGAGCTGCGCCCGACCCTGGCGCGGCTCTGCCGCCTGCTGACCAAGGCACCGGCGCAGGAAGGCGCATCGAAATCGGTGCAACCGGTCGTCAGTCCGGCGCAGATCGTCTCGGCCGCCGAGACGGCGCCGGCCGCGCCGCACGCGTGAACGCGTCCTCTGACAGCGCAAAGCCGCCGCTCGGTGAATTGATCGGGCGGCTGTCGGCCCTGCACCAGAAGCGTATCGATCTCGGGCTTGAGCGGATGCACCGCTTGCTCGAGCGGCTCGGTCACCCCGAACGCAAGCTGCCGCCGGTGATCCACATCGCCGGCACCAACGGCAAGGGCTCGACGCTCGCCTATCTGCGCGCGACGCTGGAGGCCGCGGGCCTGCGGGTCCATGCCTACACCTCGCCCTATCTCGTCCGCATCAACGAATGCTTCCGGCTCGGTCGCGTCGGCGGCGGGGTGCTGGTCGGCGACGATGAATTGCGCGTGGCGCTGGAAGAGGTCGAGCGGGTCAATGCCGGCGAAGCCGCGACCGTGTTCGAGCTGAAGACGGCGGCTGCGTTTCATCTGTTCGCGCAGAACCCGGCCGATGTCGTGCTGCTCGAAGTCGGCCTTGGCGGCCGGCTCGATTCGACCAATGTGATCGATACGCCGGCGGCGTGCGTGATCACACCGATCAGCATGGATCATATGGATTTCCTCGGCGATACGCTGACCTCCATCGCCGGCGAGAAGGCCGCGATCATCAAGCGCGGCGTGCCCGTGATCTGCGCCGAGCAGACAGGCGAGGCGATGGCCGTGATCGAGGCGGAGGCCAGGCGCATGCGCGCGCCGCTGTTCGCCGCGGGCGAGAGCTGGCACGTCAATGTCGAGCACGGGCGTCTGGTCTATTCCGACGATCGCGGCCTGATGGATCTGGCGGCGCCGCGCCTGTTCGGCCGCCACCAGTTCGACAATGCGGGCCTTGCGATCGCGACGCTGCGCGCGATCCCGAGTTTCAAGGTCAACCAGGCGGCCTTCGAGGCCGGCATCGTCGGCGCCGAATGGCCGGCGCGGATGCAGCGCATCACCTCGGGCGAGCTGCTCGCGCTCGGACCGCAGGGCTCGGAGATCTGGCTCGACGGTGGCCACAATGCCGAAGGCGGCCGCGTCGCGGCGGCTGCGCTCGGCGATCTCGAGGAGCGGGTGTCGCGTCCGCTGGTCGTGATCGCGGGCATGATGGCCAACAAGGACGCGCAAGGTTTTCTCGCCAATTTCGCCGGCCTGACCCGTCACATCATCGCGGTGCCGATCCCCGACACCGAAAATGCAATGCCGGTCGACCGCCTCGCGGATGCCGCACGCAGCCTCGGCATGCGCGTCGAGACCGCGCCCGGGATCGAAGCCGCGCTGCGCGGCTTGGCGAAGCTCGCCTACGAGGTGCCGCCGCGCATCCTGATCGCCGGCTCGCTTTATCTTGCCGGCCACGTGCTGGGTATCAACGGCACGCCTCCTGCATAGAGGTTGCGTAGCCCGGATGGAGCGAAGCGCAATCCGGGAATCGTGCCACAAACGATCAAGGCCCCGGATTACGCTTCGCTCCATCCGAGCTACAGGAATCTCAATGCGTTTTGCCGCGATTGCCGACGTCCACGGAAACCATCTCGCGCTGGAGGCGGTGCTTGCCGACATCCGCGCGCATGATGTCACCGACATCGTCAATCTCGGCGACATGCTGAGCGGCCCGCTCGATGCGCGCCGGACCATCGAGATCCTGATGCAGCTCGACGCCGTGCACGTGCTCGGCAATCACGACCGCTACCTGCTCGACCGCCCGCCGGAAAAGATGGGCTCGTGGGACCGTCCGGCCCATGCAGCGCTCAACGCCGCGCAACTCGACTGGCTGCGCGCGCAGCCGATGACGCGGGTGTTTCGCGAGCAGGTCTTCCTCTGCCACGCGACGCCTGATGACGACGAGGTCTATTGGCTCGACACCGTGCATCCCGACGGCACGGTGGCGCTCTCGCCGCTCGACCGCATCGAGCAGTTCGCGCAAGGCATCACGCAATCGCTGATCCTCTGCGCGCACACCCATCTTGCCCGCGCGGTGCGGTTGCGCGACGGCCGGCTGATCGTCAATCCCGGCAGCGTCGGCAGCCCCGGCTATCGCGATGTGCATCCATTCCCGCATGTCGTCGAAGCCGGCACGCCGCACGCGCGTTATGCGATCCTTGAGCTCGTTGACGGTGTTTGGCAGGTGACGTTCCGGCACGTCGCATATGACCACGAGGCGATGGCCGCGCTCGCGCGCCGCAACAATCAGCCGGATCTGGCAAATGCGCTGGCGACCGGCTGGATCAAGTAGACGGCTCTGTAGCCCGGATGGAGCGAAGCGCAATCCGGGAATCTTGCCAAAAGCGATGGCCGCCCCGGATTACGCTGCGCTCCATCCGGGCTACGGTTGGACTTCTTGAGAAGTGCGCTCATTATCGGCGTACATAACAAAGAGGGAGCGCGCCATGGATGACGGAGATGTCTGGCGACACGAATATGCTGTCGAGACGTCCGCAACCGCAGGGACGATCTGGAGCATCTTCCGCGATGTCCCCGGCTGGAAAAGCTGGAATGCAGGCATCGAGCAGATCGACATCGACGGGCCGTTTGCGACCGGCACCTGGTTCACGATGAAGCCGCCCGGCGAGGAGGCGCTGCGTTCGCAACTGATCGATGTGCGCGAGAACGTCTGCTTCGTCGACGAAACGCGGGTCGGCGATCTCGTCATCAAGGTCGCCCACCGCATCGAATCCCTTGGGGCAGGGCGCACGCGCATCATTTACGCCGTCGACGCGCGAGGGCCGCAAGCGTCCGAGATCGGTCCGGCTGTCGCATCGGACTTTCCCGATGTTCTCGCCAGTCTCGCCAAACTCGCCGAAACGAGATCGGCGTGATTGCCGTCGAGCAAAAACAAAACGGCCGGCGGGTCGCCGGCCGTTGAAGAATTCTCAGTTTCGCGCGAAGCGGATCAGACCGCCGACGTGATCCACTGCTGAAGCTTTGCCTTCGGCGCGGCGCCGACCTGACGGGAGGCCATCTCGCCGCCCTTGAAGATCATCAGCGTCGGGATCGACATCACGCCGTATTTCGACGCGGTCTTCGGGCTCTCGTCGACGTTGAGCTTCACGATCTTGACCTTGTCGCCCATCGCGCCGGCGATCTCGTCGAGCGCAGGTGCGATCATGCGGCAGGGGCCGCACCATTCGGCCCAGAAATCGACGACCACGGGGCCGTTCGCCTTGAGCACTTCGGCTTCGAAATCGGCGTCGGAAACCTTGCTAACGGCCATTGGAGTACCTCACTCGGTTGAAAGAATCGGCGCGGATGGGAATCGCGCTTGGGATCATGGCGTCAACCTATGAACGGCCCCTTGCCGGGTCAAGGACGCTCACGCCGACATGAAGGGATGCCAGCGCCGCGTCCAGCGCGGGGGCTGAAATCTCCATATATTCAAGGGCCTCGGTCCAGAGCAGGACGGCCCTGATCGGCTTTCGGGGATAAAGCCGCGCCAGCACCGCCCGGTACAGCGCAAGCTGCCGGACATAGGCGGCGGGCGCCTCAGCGGCGCTTTTGGGCGCCGCCTGGTTGGTCTTGAAATCGACGATCAGAACCTCATCCGGACCAACGACCAGCCGGTCAATCTGCCCCGACACCAGCGCTGGCGGCCGGCCCGGCCGGTCCAATCGGCCGACGATCGAGACCTCGGCACGGCTGCCGGCGGCAAACACCGGGGCAAAGCGCGGTTCGGCGATCAGGGCGAGAACCTTGTCGGTCAGCGCGGTCCGGTCGGCCTCCGTCCAATCGGGCGCGTTGCGCGCCATGAAGCCAAGCGCGGCGTCGCGCCGGCGCTCGGGGGCGATGTCGGGGAGGGATTGCAGCAGCCGGTGCACCAGCGTGCCGCGCTGCAGCGCCAGCGCGCGCGACTGCACCGATTCGCCTGACCGCACGCTACGGCCTTCCTCGGCCGACTGGCCGGAGGGGCGCACTGGATCGTCATCGACGCTCTCGTGCGGTACCGGCGTCCGCAGCCAGTCCGGCAATGCGATCGATTGGTCCATCGACATCGCAGGCGTGCCCAGCGCCGCGACATCCTCCGGCCGGGCGAATCGGGTCACCTTGCCGAGCGGCGTCTCGATCGTCTGCTTGTCCAGGCCCGAGCCGGTGAGCCCGGTGTCGATGAGGTCATACCAGCTCAGCTTGCGGACCGTCTTCATGTTACCGGGCATGCAGCCGCCGACGATCAGCCGATCGGCCGCGCGCGTCATCGCGACATAGAGCAGGCGGCGATACTCGTCCTCGGTCTCCTCGATCATGGCCTTGCGTGCGTCGGCGACGGGCTTGGGATCATCGGCCTTGCGCCCGGCCCAGACCACGACCTCGCCGCCGTTGCCGCGCGGCACGTGGATCAGCCGGACGCGCTGCGAATCCGCCGGCGATGATGTCGTGTCGACCATGAACACGACGGAGGCTTCGAGGCCCTTGGCGCCGTGCACCGTCATGACCCGCACCTCGTCGCGCGAGATCTCCATGTCACGCTTCACCTCGGTGTCGGCCGAGCGCAGCCAGGCCATGAAACCCTGCAGGGAGGCCGGTGCCTTGCGCTCGTAATTCAGCGCCAGCTCCAGGAACTCGTCGAGCGCGTCGTTGGCCTCATGGCCGAGCCGGCGCAGGATGCGTGCGCGTCCGCCGTCGCCGCCGAGCAGCCAGGCGTAGAAGGCGAACGGAGTCTCCTCGCGCGACCGCGTCTCGCAGGCTTCAAGCCGCCGCAGTGCCGTGGCGAACGTCTCGCTTGTGGCGGCATGTTCGGCGAGCGCGCGGCGCAGCGATCCCTTGCGGCCCCAGGCGAGCTGAAACAGGTCGTCGTCATCGAGCCCGAACAGAGGGCTCTTCAGCGCAACCGCGAGCGCGAGATCGTCCTGCGGCAGCAGCAGCGCGTCCGCCAGATTCATCAGGTCGATGATCGCGATGTGTTCGGTCAGCTTCAGCCGGTCAGCGCCGGCGACCGGAACGTTGGCGTGCTTCAGCGCCTGGATCACGGCGTCGAACGCATTGCCGCGCCGGCGCACCAGGATCAGCATGTCGCCGTAACGTAAGGGCCGGCGCTCGCCTTCGTGTCCCGTCAGCGTGCCGCTCTCGACCAGTTGCTTGATCTCGGTCTGGATGCGGCGGGCGAGCTTCACCTCGGGGCTGGTGGCGGCGACGCCATCGAACGGCGCGCGCCAGCCCTCGATCTCCTGCCTGTCATCGGGCTCGGCGAGATCCCACAGCTCGATCACGCTCGGGCCCGCATCGGCGAGCGCATTGTGCAGGGGATGGCCGATCTCGACCGAATGGATGCTCTTGTAGATCTGGGGCTCGCGGAAGACGTGGTCGACCGAGCGCAGGATCGCCGCGCCCGAACGGAACGAATAGGTGAAGGCGACCGGATCGAACTTCAGCCCGGCGGCGGTGAACTTGCGGTGCAGCTCGCGCCGGCGCGCATCGAATTCCCGGGGCTGGGCGCCCTGAAAGGAGAAGATCGACTGCTTCTCGTCGCCGACGGCGAAGACCGTGCGTTTCAATCCTTCACGCGCGCCTTCGCCGGCGGTGAACTCCGAAATGATATGCGCGACGATGTCCCACTGCCGCGGGCTCGTATCCTGGGCCTCGTCGATCAGGACGTGGTCGACGCCACGGTCGAGCTTGTAATGCACCCAGCCCGAGGAAACGCGGTCGAGCATCGCCAGCGTCTTGTCGATGAGGTCGTCGTAGTCGAGCAGCCCGCGCTCCTGCTTCTCACGGCGGTAGTTTGCGGCGGCCGCGGTCGCGATATGCAGCAGGGCCGCGGTGCGGTCGCGCATGGTCACCGCGCGGCGCTTCTCGATCAATCCGCCGAGGCGCTGCACCTCGTTCTCGAACAGCCGGGCGACGGATGGGTTGTGATCGCCAAATTTCTTGGTCAGCACCGCCTTGCGCGGCAGCTTTTCATCGGTGAGGAAGACGCCGAGATAGGCATCGACCTGTGCAGCGCCGGAAAACACCTTGGCCTCGCGGAAACGAGCGGCCTGGCTCTTGTCGGAAGAGGTGCCGTCTTCCAGCGCGAAGGCGATGTCGTTCCAGCGCGATCGCGGCAGGAATGGGCCGTCGAGAATTTCCGTCTCGACGTCCTCGATCCGATCGCTCGTCTCCACGCCCAGCACCGCCGCCATCTGCTCAGCAGCTGCCCCGGCGTTGCCGGCCTCGTCGGTCCAGGCCATGAAATGATCGCGGCTGAGACAGGCCTCGCGCACGACCTCCTTGAAGGTGACGTCGGCCGCACTCGCCATCGCGGTGAGCAGCGCGCGGCCGGTAACGGTCTCCGGATCGCGCGCGGCCTCCAGCAGCACCTTCAGATTGGCGCGCTCCATCATGTCGGTCTGGTCGCGCTCGTCGATCACGGCAAAGCGCGCCGGCACGTTGGCCTCGAACGGAAACTGCTGGAGCAGCCGGGTACAGAGCGCGTGGATGGTCTGCACCTTCAGCCCGCCCGGCGTCTCCAGCGCGCAGGCAAACAGCTTTCGCGCTTCGCGGCGTAGTCTTCGATCGGGATGTGGGATGCCGACCGCCTTAATCGCCGCGTCGAGCGCGTTGTCATCCAGCGTTACCCAATGACCGAGCGTCGTGAACACGCGTTCGGCCATGTTGGCGGCGGCGGCCTTGGTGAAGGTGATGCAGAGGATCTTTTCCGGCGGTACGCCCGACAGCAGCAGGCGGATCACGCGCTGCACCAGCACATGGGTCTTGCCCGAGCCGGCATTGGCCGACACGAACGCCGACGCAGTCGGATCGGACGCGCGCGCCTGCCGCGCACGTACCTCGTCGGGAATGGGGCGGGGCAGCTTCACCATTCCTCTATCCCCAAACCGCCGGCCGCCGACCATTCCTTGATGCGGGCGAGGTCGTCATAGGTGCCGTAGCGGTTGGTCCACATCGGCAGGTTCAACGAGGTGTACGCCTGATTCTCGTCCTCGAAGGCACGGATCAGCGCCTCGAGCTTCGCCCGTGCTTCGGCGGCGGCCGTGTCCGGCGGCTGCGGCTCGTCGCCTTGCTTATACTTGAGCTCGAGGATGCGCTCCTCGCCGGGCGGATTGTTGCCGCTCAGGCGCACATAGACGAGCTGGCTGACGGACGAACCCGCGTCGATGTCAGGGAATCCGCCCTCGCGCAGGATCGCCGCTTCCAGCGTGAGCTGCGGTGACAGGCCCATGCGGACCTGCTTGCCGGTCGGCGGCTGCCCGGTCTTGTAGTCGAGGATGGCATAGCTGCCGCCCTGGCGCCGCTCGATGCGGTCGGCGCGGGCGGAAAGCTGGAAGCTGCGGTCGTGGTCGAGCCGGATCGAGATCTCGCCACGCGTCTCCGCAGTGATGACCTCGATCACGTCGCGGCGTGCCGTCTCCCATTCGCCAAACCAGCGCGCGATGCGCTGGAAGCGCGGCCACCACAGCGCGCGCGCTTCAGGGCGCTCCATCAGCGGCGCGAAATATTTTTCACCGATCGCGCGCAGCACGCGGGCGGGATCGTCGGGCAGGCGCGTGGCGTAGCTTTCCGTGAACTCGCCGAGCGCATCGTGAATCGCCGAGCCGCGGTCGGCGGCCGACAGCGGCATGTCGACGGGGTCGAGCGCGTCGAGCCGCAAAATGTGCTTTGCGTAGATCGTGTAGGGATCACGCAGCCAGTCCTCGATCGCGGTGACCGACATCTTCAGCGGCCGCGTCGCGCGCGGCGGCCGCGGCTCGGGCTGCTTGACCGGCCTGACCTCGTCGGGCTGGTCCAGCGCGCCGGCAAACTGCACGTATTTTTCGCCCGCGCGGATGGCCGTCTTCCAGAGCTCGTCGCCCGCGACCGCCTCTAACCGGTGCAGGAAGCGCGAGGCGACCGCCGGTGCACCGCCGGCCTTCGCGGAATGGGTCAGGATCACCTCGTCGCCGCCGAGCAGTTGCGCGAAGTCGTGTGCGGAGAGGCCGATGCGGCGCTCCGGCAGATCGAGGCCAAGCTCGTGCCGCATCGGCCGGCTGAGCCAGGGATCGATGCGCGGCGCCGGCGGCCAGACGCCCTCGATCAGGCCGCCGATGATGATCCGGTCCGCCTGCATCAGGCGCGATTCCAGCGGGCCGTAGATCTGCAGCCGCGCGCCGGGTTTGTCCCGCCGCCGCACGGCCCGGTCGCTGAACGCCGTCTGGAAAACGTCGGCGTAGTCAGGCAGCGTCACCATCAATCCGCTGGTGGTGCCGCCGCGCAGGAGGTCGTCGAAGGCGGCTGCGAGCGCCAGGCCCTCGCGCTCCTCGAAGGCGAGCGGGATGCCCTGCTCGTCGCGCGACAGCTCGATCATGATCTCGCGGTGCCGGTGCGCGAGCTCGGCGAAGTCGTACGGTTTCGATGACGCGAGACTCTCGATCGGCGCCAACGCTCGTCGGAGGGCATCGATCAGCGCCTGGATACGATCGAGGTCCTCCGCCTTCAGACGCGCACGCGGCTCCGCACGGTGCAGCGCGGAGACCTCGCTGCGCCACAGCTTTGCCAGCTCCTCGCGGAAACGATTGAATTCGCGCAGCAGGCCCGCGGTGCCCGCAGGCGGCCGCGTGCCGCGCAGGACTGCAAGCTCGAGGCCCTCGATCGCCGCCTTCCATCCGCCAGGCAGCCGGCCAAGCCGGCACAGCGGATGCTTCAGCATCGCCAGCAGCGTCGGCGGCTCCAATCCCTTGGTCGCCGCT
The DNA here is from genome assembly GCF_029953005.1 of Bradyrhizobium sp. Mp27. Lineage (NCBI taxonomy): Bacteria > Pseudomonadati > Pseudomonadota > Alphaproteobacteria > Hyphomicrobiales > Nitrobacteraceae > Bradyrhizobium > Bradyrhizobium sp. Mp27. The sequence continues at coordinate 28,809 of NZ_JASAUS010000053.1, forward strand.
TCCGATGCCAGACGCGCGAAAACGCCGGCGGATGTTTCCATCAGCACGTCGCCGCCGGAATCGTCGAAGGCGAGATCCCATCGCGTCAGCGCGGCCATCACCCGCCGCGCCAGCGCGCGGTCGGGCGTCACGAGCGCCGCTGATTTGTCGAGATGGCGCGCCTCGCGCATCGCGATGGCGATCGCGAGCGCTTCCATTTCAGGGTTGGGGGCTTCGACGACTGCGAGATTCTTCATGCCGCCCGCGATCTTCGCGGCGACATCAGGCTGCTTCAGCCGGTCGTGCCAGACTTCCGTCTTCGCCGACGGACGCATCGATTCCGATGCGAGCAGATCGCGGCCGCCTTCCGCCGGCGGTTGGAGGATGTCGACGTCGCTGCGCTTGATGCCGAAGCGCTCCAGCAGTGCATGCATCGCATATTGCGGATGGTTCGACGCCGGATGCTCGGCGAACTTGCCGAGCGAATCGCGCACACCGCCGATGCTGCGCCAGGCGTCCTCGTCGAGGTCGGTGTCGAGGCCCGGCAGCACCACGGCGCCATGCGGCAGCGATGCGACCGCATGCAGGAATTTTGCGGTGGCCGGCATCGAGCCGGTGGAGCCGGCGGCGATCACCGGACCATGGGGATGTGCGGTCAACCGCCTGGCTTCCGCCGCGATGAGGAGATCGCGCCGCGCCGCGGGCTCGATCCGGTTGATCTCGGCGAGATGGCCGGGCCAGGCAATGCGCGCGATGCGCAGGAATTCGAGCGAGTGCTGCCAGTAGCGGTCGAGCATATCCGGCACCAGGCCGTCGAGCGCGCTCCAGTCGACGCCGCGCGTCACCATGTCGTCGATCAGGCGTGCGAGGTCGCCGGCCAGCGCGAGTGTCGAGGCGGGGCCGCCGACCACCAGCGGGGACAGCACCGGGCCCTTGGCCCAGGCAGCCACGAGCCGCGCCAGCGTCAGCCGCCGTTCCAGCTCGCCGAGCCGTGGCGGAATGTCGAGCGGCGCTGCGCCGGAGAACTGCTCGCCCTCGTCGGCGAAAGCGAGTTCGTCCTCGTCGATGTCGCCGAGCGCGACGATGCGCGGCAGGACCACCGCATCGGCCGCCATCTCGTCGAGAAAGATCTCGCGCACGACGCGCATGGCGCGCCTTGTCGGCAGGTACAGCGTGGCATCCGCAAGCCGCGCCGGTTCCTTGCGCGCCTCGAATCCGTCGACCAGCCGGCCGTCGAGCAGGCTCGAGACGACCGTGCGCAGGAACGGAACTGAGATGGGAACGCTGAAAACGCGCATGGGCTGCCTGATTCGGGAATCAGGCGCCAATATAGGGACGCGGATTCAAATGGATATGGGTGGAGGGGAGATAGTCCCCGCTGTTCGCCGGACCGGAACAGGTGTCATCATCCGCGAAGGCGGATGATCCAGTATTCCAGAGACGGTGGAGATTTAGCCGAGAAGCCGCGGCGTACTGGATGCCCCGCCTTCGCGGGGCATGACAGGGGCAGGCTTACGCCACGCTCTCCAGAAACGCCTCTTCCGCCGCGTGCACCGCGTCGGGCGTGCCGACATGCATCCAGACGCCGTCGAGGCGGAGGCCGAACAGCCGCTCCTGCTCGTTGGCGCGATCGAACATCCTGGTCAGCGAGAACTCGCCCTGCGGCGCATCGGCGAAGATCGAGGGCGACAGGATCGCAGCGCCGGCATAGACGAACGGAACGACCTCCTTTTCCTTGCGCTTGCGCAGGGCGCCGTCGGGCAGCATGCCGTAATCGCCACGGCCGCTATAGCCGATGCTGGTCGCGGTCGGCGCCATCAAGAGCAGGATGTCCATGCGCTCGGGGTCGAAGTTTTCCGCAAGCCGCGCCAGGTTCGAGCGCACGCCGTCGATCCACAGCGTGTCGGAATTGACATGGAAGAACGGCGCATCGCCGAGCAGCGGCAGCGCCTTGACCACACCGCCACCGGTGCCGAGCACCTGGTCGCGCTCGTCCGAGATGGTCACGCGCGGATGCTGGCGGGATGCGGTGTGATTGATGATCTGGTCCGGCAGATAGTGCACATTGACGATCGCCTCGGTCACGCCGGCGTCGCCGAGCTTGTCGAGCACATGGTCCAGCAGCGGTTGGCCGGCCACCGGCACGAGCGGCTTCGGCATCTTCTCCGTCAACGGACGCATGCGCAGCCCGAACCCCGCGGCGAGCACCATGGCTTTGGTCGGCTTGACGGACATCGTTCGCTTTCTCAGACTCGTCTTTCCCGGAATCCTGGACTTGAGAACTTTTGAAGTTCGCGTACGCAGCAATCCTAACACGGACCGCAATTGGCCGCACCGCGTCTTAACCGCCTTAACCACCTGCCGTGACGGTTGTACGACGGGTGTGGCCGTCACGCCCCACCGGATGTGGAACGCGCCTTCTTCTTCTTGTCGCCGAGCTTGAGAAAATTGACGCCGATCTGGTCGCCGTTGACCCACGCCAGCTCACAGCGACGGTACGCAAGTCCGGTGGAGGACAGCAGGAGAAAAAATTCCTTCAGATGCAGGCCCTCGACCGAGCCGTCGATGGTCAGCTTGGCGCCGCTCTCGGAGACGTCCTCCATGGTGCACTCGCGCCGCCAGGTGCCGTCGATCCCCATCATCTGGGCCGGTATCCCGCGCTCGAAAACAACCCGGCTGTTGCCACGATGGTCCGTCTTGACCGCCATCCGCCCTTGCTCCAGCCCCATCCTTGTCCGGCTGCCTGCGGGCGATGATACCGATGCGATGGCTAACAGGCGGTAAATCGGCCGCAAATCAGGCTTGAGGCTGCTCTTCAGGCTGCTCTTCAGACGGCTCTTGGGACGCCCCTTGGGGCGGCGGGACGTTGGCGAGATACCAGTCGCGCAGGTGAGCCAGCGCGGGATGTGCCAGCGAGCGCTGGAGGTAGGTCCAGATCCGCGGCTGGTGGCGCAGATAATGCGGCTTACCGTCGCGGCGGTTGAGGCGGGCGAAGGTGCCGAGCAGGCGCGTGTTCCGCTGCGCCGACATGATCGCATAGAGCTCGGCGAAGCCAGCGGGATCGAAGCTCGCGTCGTCCGCGCGGCGCGCCTTGATGTAGCGCGACAGCAGTGTCAGCTCGAGGGTCTCAGGGACGTCGATACGCGCGTCCTGCAGCAGCGACACGACGTCATAGGAGTGCGGCCCGAGCACGGTGTCTTGGAAGTCGATCACACCGACGCGCGCGATGCCGGTGCGCATTCCGAGCCAGATCAGATTGGGCGAGTGGTAGTCGCGGATGATCCACGTCCTCGGCGCGGCCAGCGGTTTCTTCAGCAGCTCGCGCCACATGGCGAAAAACTCCGCGCGCTTCTCGTCGCTCAGCGGCGCATTGCGGTCGGGCAGATACCATTCCGGCATCAACCCGATTTCGATCAGAAGTGCTTCGGTGTCGAAGACGGGAATGGTGTAGGTCTGATCCGCCAGCCGCAGCGTCTCCGGCAATGTCTCGCTGTGCAGCATCGCCAGCACGTCGGTTGCAGCCTCGTAGCGCTCCGCGATCGGGCGCGGCGGATTGCCCTCGATCACGCCTTCGCTGCCGAAATCTTCGGTGATCAGGAAGCCGTGGTCGAGATCGGAATGATGGATCGCGGGCGCGGAGATGCCCTGCGCGCGCAGGCCCTCGTCGATGGCGACGAAGGGCTTGACGTTCTCGGCGAGATGCACCGCCGCGCTGTAGGATTTTCCGCTGTACATCGCTGCGCCATCGGGGCGCTGCGGAAAGTTCATGAGGATGACGATCTCGTCGTCGCGCAGCAGTCGCGCATAGGAGCGGGTCGAGGCATCACCGGCCATGTGCTTGCGCGTTGCATCCATGTAGCCGGATGCCTCGAGGAATTCCCGCAGCGCCTTCAGCCGCGCGACTTGCACGGCGCTCTTGCCGTAACCGGTGATGTCGGCGGCGCGCGCGTTCGAGCCCAGCGCCGGCCGGTGCGTCAGCGCGATGTCGATGCGGTCTTGCGGCATCGCCGACGGTGCGCGCTCCGGCCATTCGATCAGGACGAGCGTGGCATCGGGAAGCGGTGACAGGCCGATCTCCTCGAGCTCGCTCTCGTCCTCGACGCGGTAGAGATCGGCGTGCATCACCGGAAACGGCGGCAGCTCGTAACCCTGCACCAGCGTGAAGGTCGGGCTCGGGACTTCCAGCGCCTCGTCGCCGGCGAGATAGCGGATCATGGCTCGCGCAGCCGCAGTCTTGCCGGCACCGAGATCGCCGGTGAGGGTGATGACGTCGCCGGGGCCGACCAGCAGCGCAAGGTCGGCCATCAATTGCGCAGTGGCCGTCTCGTTGACAAGCGCGACGGAGAATGTGGTCGGTTCAGTCATTCGGCGGCGTCGCGACGCGCCGCCTGGTCGGTCGGGAAGTCACAGATCACGACCGTGCCCCTGCCCACGATCGAATCCACCCGCACCTTGCCGCCATGCAGCTCGACGAAGGAGCGCACCAGCGACAGGCCGAGGCCGGCGCCGCGGTGACGCGACCCCTGCGAGCGGCTTTCGAACCAGTTGAACACCTTGTCCTTCATGTCGGCAGGTATTCCAGGCCCGGAATCTGTCACAGTGAAGACCACGCTGCGTTCGGTGCGGCGTGCGCTGATGCCGACTGTGGAATCCTGTGGAGAAAACCCGACGGCGTTGGCGAGGAGGTTATAGAGCACCTGCACCACGCGCTTCTCGTCGCCGACGAAGCTGCCGATATCGGGCGCGATCTCGACCTTGAGGCGGATGCGGTCGGTGGCGAGGCGGTCCTGGATGCCCTCGGCGGCGAGCTCGATGGCCTTGCTGACGTCGACCGGGCCGAGTTCCAGCTTCATGGCGCCGGCGTCGATCGTGGCGAGATCCAGGATGTTGTTGGTCAGCGCCAGCAGCGCGTTGGTCGATTTGGTGACGTAGTCGAGATATTCGGCTTGTTTCGGCGTCAGCGGCCCGGTCGAGGGATCGCTGAGGAAATGCGCGAAGCCGATGATGGTGGTGAGCGGTGAGCGCAGCTCGTAGGAGACGTGGTGGACGAAATCCACCTTCATCTGGTCGGCGGCCTCAAGCGCCTCGTTGCGCTCGCGCAGCGCACGCTCGACATTCTCGGTGTCGGTGATGTCCTGGAACGTCAGCATGGTCGCGCCGTCATGCAGCGGACGGATCATGCCGTCGAGCACGCTGCCGTCCTTGCGCTCCAGCTTCAGCGGCACGTCGGCGCGGCTCTCGATCGAGGTGACGGCCTCGCGGATCTGCCGCCAGACTTGCGCGTCGTCGAACAGCTGATGGCACCAGCCTTCGACCGTCTGGATGTGCGGCTCGTCGCGCATGGCGTCGCTCGACAGCTTCCACATCCGGACGAAGGCCGGGTTGAACAGCTGCGCCCTGCCGTTGCTGCCGAACACTGCGACGCCCTCGGCGAGGCTGTCCAGCGTCTCGCGCTGGACGCGGATCATGCCGTCGAAGCGGCGGGCGAGCTCGAGGCTTTCGGTGACGTCGTCGAACAGATAGGTGACGCCGCCTTCCGGATTCGGTGTGGTGACGACGGAGAGCGCGCGGCCGTCGGGCAGGTACCAGGTGTCCTTGGCGGCCTCGACCGCGCGATAGGCCTCGTGCAGCTTGGCCTTCCAGGCGCGGAAGTCCGGCTGCTCCGGCAGCTTGCGCGCTGCGCGGAGCTGGTCGAGCACGCTGGAATCGTCGGGATTGGCGTCGAGGAAGATGCGGTCGAGGTCCCACAGCCGACGGTAGGAATCGTTGTAGAAGGCGAGCCGGCGCTGGCCGTCGAACACGGCAACGCCCGAGGAGAGCTGGTCGAGCGTGCGCCGATGCGCCTCCGCCATCCGCACCAGCGCCGAGCTCAGCGCATCCGCCTCGCTGGCATCGATGGCGACGCCGACATTGCCGCTGCCGACATTGACCGCGCGGACGTCGTAGATGCGCCGCTCGCCGCCGATCACGATCGGCAGCCGCGAGGTGAAACTGGCCGCGTCCTTCAGGCCCCGCTCCATCGCGGTCCGGTCGGCACTGTCGAGCAGCTCGAGCTTGCGCTGCTGGGCGTCGGTGGCGCTGCTTGCCTCGGTCGCGCGTACATAGGCCGGATTGGCGTAGGTCAGCGTGCCGTTCTCGGCCTTGGCCCAGATCGGCCAGGGAGCCGCGGCGGCAAAGCCGCGCAGCATCTCGGTCTCGTCGGCGAGGGCCTTGTAGCGCAGATTGGTCTCGGCCAGATCGCGCCGGAGTCCGGAGAGTTCGCGAATCCTGACGATGGCCTGGCCGCCGATGGCGCGGCCGATGGCCTCCAGCGTGTGGCCATACGCGGTGGTCAGCGTCAGCTGGAACCCGTCGCCGCGGTCACGCAGTGCATCGACCGCGTGATCCATTTGGAGCGCGGGTTCCGGCGGCAGCCATGTTCCGAACGCGAGGACGCGCTGGGGGGAGGAATCGCGCGGCAGCACCATGGAGATGTCGCCGGAAATCTGCGCGCGATTGTCGCCGGCCGGCCAGGAGATCAGGATCTGCGGCTCGGCGAACAGCAGCGCGCCGAAGCGATCGGACTGGAGTTGCAGTTCCCCGATCCGCGCGCGCAGCCGCGCCTCGTTGTTCGCCGTGCGCACGCGCGTGCGCATCAACAGGATCGCGGCCACGACCGAGAAGCCGAGCAGCGCGAGCGCGGTGGCCAGCACCGCGAGCTCCTGCCGGTTGAAGTCCAGCATTATGGAAAGTGTGTCGACGAGGTCGGCAGCCTCAGCCGGCGCAGCCGGCAGCAGCGCCGCAAGAGCGCCTCCCAACAAGCCGTTGCGCGCCAACGATGTGCACGACAGCAGCGTCCGACGCATCGACACGATCACGCCTGACATAGTTGCCCCAGATCGCACGAATTTGCGCGCGGCGACCCCCGTCGCGCGCGAATCAAACGACAATACCCCCACCGTGACTCCAGCAGTAAGAGTCCAGATCGTGAACGCAAAGGCGGTCCCACAAAAATGCCGGGCGCGCGGTTCCAATCCACGTAGGTCTTCGGGTGATTCGGCGGGAGCTGCCGTGCGTTAGCGGCCGGTCGAGCCGAAGCCGCCGGCGCCGCGATCGGTCGCGGACAATGTCGCCACGGGAACCAGCGCGGCTTGCGCCACCGGCGCGATCACCATCTGCGCGATGCGCTCGCCGCGCTTGACCACGAAGGGCGCCGCGCCGTGGTTGATCAGGATCACCTTGATCTCGCCGCGATAGTCCGCATCGATCGTGCCGGGCGAGTTCAGCACGGTGACGCCGTGCTTGGCGGCAAGGCCCGAGCGCGGCCGGACCTGCGCCTCGTGGCCGGGCGGCAGCGCGATCGCGAGGCCCGTCGGCACCAGCGCATATTGGCCGGCGGCGAGCGTCATCGGCTCGCTGTCGGGAACTGCGGCCATCAGGTCGAGGCCGGCGGCTTCGGGGGTCTGGTAGGCCGGCAGCGGAAGGCCTTCGGCGTGGGCCAGTTGCTGCAGTTCGACCGTGACTTTCGTGCTCAAGATGCCGGCTCCCGGGATTTGTCGGTCACGCTCTTTGCGACATGCGCGACCAGCTCGATGGCGACCTGTTCCTTGGTCATCACCGGCCAGGAATCAACTGTGATCTCGCCGTCCTCCTCACCATTCTTGCGGCTGATCAGATGCACGGTGTTGCGGTCGCCGCCCATCACGCCGGTCGCCGGCGAGACGTCGTTGGCGACGATCCAGTCGCAGCCCTTGCGGGCCAGCTTGGACTTGGCGTTGTCGATGAGGTGCTCGGTCTCGGCGGCAAAGCCGATCACCAGCGGAGGGCGCCGGTCGGTCAGCTTCGAGATCGTGGCGAGGATGTCGGGATTCTCGACCAGCTGAAGCGGCGGCATGCCGGCCGAGGTCTTCTTCAGCTTCTGCCCGCCCTCACTGGCGACCCGCCAGTCGGCGACCGCGGCTGCGAAGATCGCGATGTCGGCGGGAAGCGCCGCTTGCACCTGCTCCAGCATCTGCCGGGCCGATTCCACGCGCTTCACCGTCACGCCCGGGGGATCGCCGAGATCGACCGGGCCGCTGACCAAGATCACCTCGGCACCCGCGGCCTGCGCGGCGACGGCGATGGCGAAGCCCTGCTTGCCGGAGGAGCGGTTGGCGATGTAGCGCACCGGGTCGATCGGCTCGTGGGTGGGGCCTGCGGTGATCAACACGCGCTTGCCGGCGAGCGGGCGCGGCACCGGTGGCCGCAGCAGGCGCTCGGCGGCGGTGGCGATCTCGATCGCCTCGGACATGCGGCCGATCCCAGCTTCGCCCGCCTCGGCCATCTCGCCGGAATTCGGGCCGATCAGCACCACGCCGTCACGCTGAAGCTGCGTGACGTTGCGCCGCGTCGCCGCGTTGTTCCACATCAGCGGATTCATCGCCGGCGCCAGCAGGACCTTGCGGTTGCTCGCGAGCAGGATAGCGCTGGCGAGATCGTCGGCATGGCCATTGGCCATCTTTGCCAGGAGGTCGGCGGTCGCGGGCGCGACGACGATCAGGTCGCAGTCGCGCGCCAGGCGGATGTGCCCGGCGTCGAACTCGCTCTGGGGGTCGAACAGGTCAGTGTAGACGCGCTCATGCGACAGTGCGCTGACGGCCAGCGGCGTGACGAATTGCTGCGCCGCCTTGGTCAATACACAACGGACGTCGATCCGGCGTTCCTTGAGCCGGCGGATCAGGTCGAGCGACTTGTAGGCGGCGATCCCGCCGCCGATGATCAGGGTGACGCTGGCCTCGGGGAGGGCGCCGGTCCGTTGCGGCGTGGGGGCGGTGGATTGTGCCGGTGGCAGCGCAAACGGCGTCAGCGGCTCCTCGCGGCCCTCGATCAGCTCTCCGAGGATGACCCGGACCTCTTCCTCGACCGACCTGCGGTTCCTGGCCGAGCGAAGGCGCAAATAGGTTTTGACGCCCTCGTCGAGCTTGCGGATGGTCAGGCTTGCCATGACGCCCCTCCAGCACGGAATGATAGCGATGCTATCGTTTTCGTGATTGCAGTGCAATCACAGATTCCGGACGGCGATCAGGATTCCGATGAAGGTGGCGGCAATGATCCAGAGCGCCACGGTGCGCCAGCGGTTCTTGCGGCCCTCGCTGCGGCCCATCGCCGCGATGCTCTCCGGCGACAGCCGCAGGCCCTCCCGCGTCATGGTCTCCAATTGCTCGAGCACCACGACGGAGCGCTGCGCGATGTCGGGCAGGCGCATCAGCACGCGGGCGAGCTCGCCGGTGCCGGACAGCGCGCCCTGCACCCGGCCGATCGGTCCGAGATTGCGTTCGATCCATTCGCGCACCACGGGGTCGGCGACCTTCCAGATGTCGAGCTTGGGATTGAAGCCGCGCGCCACGCCCTCGACCACCACCATGGTCTTCTGCAGCAGGATCAGCTCGGGTCGCGTCGTCATGTCGAACAGGCCGGTGACCTCGAGCAGCAGCGTCAGCAGCCGCGCCATCGAGATCTCTTCGGCCGTCCGGTTGTGAATGGGCTCGCCAATCGCGCGGATGGCCTGCGCAAAGTTCTCGACCGAGTGATGCGCAGGCACATAGCCCGCCTCGAAATGCACTTCTGCGACGCGGCGATAGTTGCGGGTGATGAAGCCGAGCAGGATTTCGGCGAGGAAACGCCGCTCCTTCATCCCGAGCCGGCCCATGATGCCGAAATCGACCGCGACGAGGCGTCCGGCGTCGTCAAGGAACAGATTGCCCGGATGCATGTCGGCGTGGAAGAAACCGTCGCGCAGGGCGTGCCGCAGAAAGCTCTGGATCACCTTGCGGCCGAGATCGGGCAGGTCGACCTGCGCCTCTTGCAGGCGCTTGTGATCGTTCAGCGCGATGCCGTCGATCCATTCCATCGTCAGCACGTTGTGCGTGGTGCGGTCCCAGTCGACGGTTGGCACGCGAAAATCAGGATCGTCGCCTGTGTTCTCCGCCATCTCCGACATTGCAGCCGCTTCCAGCCGCAGGTCCATCTCCATCGCGACCGAGCGCGACATGGTGTTGATGACTTCGATCAGTCGCAAACGCCGCGCCTCGCTCGAATAGGTCTCGGCCTTGTGCGCGACGTAGAAGAAATCGGAGAGATCGCGGCGGAATCGCGAGGCCACGTTCGGCCGCAGCACCTTCACCGCGACAGGCCTGCGGACACCGTCGCGCGACACCTCGCCGCGATGCACCTGCGCGATCGAGGCGGCGGCGACCGGCGGGCCGAGGCTCGCGAACACGTCCTTGAGCGGACGCTCCAGCGAGGTCGCGATCGCAGCTTCCGCTTCGGCTTGCGAAAACGGCGGCAAGCGATCCTGGAGGCTTTCCAGATCACGCGCCATGACGACGCCGACGACGTCGGGACGCGTGGCCAGAAACTGCCCGAGCTTGAGATAGGCTGGGCCCATCCGGGTCAGCGCGCGCGTCAGCCGCGGTCCGTGCTTTGGACCGCGCCGTTCGACGAGGCGCGCAAGCTTCAGCGCGAGTTGCCCTGGCGGCGGCACTAGGGTCGGATCGACGGAACCGAACACGCCCTCGCGCGCAAACACGAACGCGGCGCGGATCAGGCGCGAAATGTGGGTAATGGAAGAAATCACAAACGCCAGCCCGAATGCAGTGCGACGATGCCGCCGGACAATGTCTGCCAGCCGACGCGGGCGAAGCCGGCGTCGCGGATCATGTCGGCGAAGGCGTTGGGTTTCGGAAACTTGCGGATCGATTCGACGAGATACTGGTAGGACTCGGCGTCGCCCGTGACCATGCGGCCGAGCGGCGGGATCACCTTGAACGAGAACAGGTCATAGATCCGGTCGAGCCCGGGCATCTCGACGGTAGAGAATTCCAGGCACAGGAAGCGGCTGCCCGGCTTCAGCACGCGATAGGCCTCGCGCAGCGCCAGGTCGATCCGCGGCACATTGCGAATGCCGAAAGCGATCGTATATGCGTCAAAGCTGCAGTCGGCGAAGGCGAGCGCTTCGGCATTGCCCTCGACGAAATCGACCTGGGTCTCGAGATGCCGCTTCGCGGCACGCTCGCGGCCCACGGCCAGCATCTCGGCGTTGATGTCGCACACCGTGGCATGGAAGCCGGGACCTGCCACCTTGGCAGCGCGGAACGAGATGTCGCCGGTGCCGCCGGCAACATCGAGCAGCGCGAACGGCCGGTCACCCCGCGGCGGGTTGAGCGCGGTGATCATGATGTCCTTCCAGACCCGGTGCAGGCCACCGGACATCAGGTCGTTCATCAAGTCATAGCGCGACGCCACGCTGTGAAACACATCGTTCACCAGCGTCTGCTTGTCCCCCAGGGGAACGTCCCTGAAGCCAAAATGCGTGGTTTCGCCCGGCCGATCCATTACTCTACTCCAGTGGGCGGACCATAGCGCGGCCGCCGCAATGGCGCTATCACACCGCCCTCATAAGGTGAATGCCTGACCATGCCTGAATTGCCCGAAGTCGAGACCGTCCGCCGCGGCCTTCAGCCCGTCATGGAGGGTGCGAAAATCCTCGTCGCGGAGGCCCGCAGGCCGGATCTGCGCTTTCCCTTCCAGCCCGATTTCGTGGCCCGGCTCCAGGGGCAGGTCGTCACCGGGCTTGGCCGCCGTGCAAAATACCTCATGGCCGATCTCGCCTCCGGCGACGTGCTGCTGATGCATCTGGGCATGTCGGGCTCGTTCCGCGTCATCAAGCCGGACAACGAGGCCGCGCCGGGCGAGTTTCACTACCCGCGCGGCAAGGACTCCACGCACGACCACGTGCTGTTTCGGATGTCCTCCGGCGCCGACATCGTGTTCAACGACCCGCGCCGCTTCGGTTACATGAAAGTGATCGCGCGCAACGCGCTCGAGGACGAGCCGCTGCTGCGCGATCTCGGTCCCGAGCCGCTCGGCAACGAATTCGATGCTGCGATGCTGGCGCGATCGTGCGAGGGCAAGACGACGAGCCTGAAGGCCGCGCTGCTCGACCAGCGCGTGGTCGCCGGGCTCGGCAACATCTATGTCTGCGAAGCGCTGCATCGCTCGCATCTGTCACCGCGCCGCATTGCTGCGACACTCGCGACCAAGGGTCGCAAGGGTGTCGGCGGCGGTGAGCCGACCGATCATGCGAAGCGGCTGGTGAGTGCCATTCACACCGTGCTCAACGACGCGATCAAGGCCGGCGGATCGAGTTTGCGCGACCATCGCCAGACCTCGGGCGAGCTCGGCTATTTCCAGCATTCCTTCAAGGTCTATGACCGCGAGGGCGAGACCTGCAAGACGCCAGGGTGCGGTGGCACCGTGAAGCGATTCACCCAGAACGGGCGCTCCACCTTCTGGTGTCAGAAATGTCAGAAGTGAGTGTGAAGGTCGAAGCCTGAAAAACGCGAAGGCCCGTAGCCCGGATGGAGCGTAGCGCAATCCGGGTCCAGACTTTCCGCAGCGAGACTTTCCCGGATTTCGCTTCGCTCCATCCGGGCTACAAGGGTCATCAAAAAACGCGAAGCGAAGCAATCCGGCCGGGCCGGTGGCCGGATTGCTTCGTCGCTTGGGCTCTTCAACCGGATGAGTGAAGAGGCCGCCTGTCGTCCGAGCGATCGCCCCGCTCAGGACGCCAGTGTCGTGGTCTCGTCCGCCGCGTGTTCGGCGGCGACGTGCAGCATCCCGTCCGCGACCGAGATGACCTGGTCGATCAGGACATTGGTCGTGGCTTCGAGCTCGAGCCGGGTCTCGATCCAGCGCCAGAGGCCGCGGATCTCGTCCGCCGACTTGCCGTTCGGCGCGAATTCGCTGACGGCGAGGCCGCTCGCGAGCGAGTCCTGGTGGTCGTTGCGCATCACGATCAGCGGGCGCGCGAGCACCTCGGCGAGATCGAGCGCGGCTTCCTCGGCGAGAATGTTGGCGGCGTTGTCGATGCGCTGGCCGCGGATCGGCGCCTGGTTCAGCACGAAGCTGTAGGGCCGCTTCCAGGCGCGCGCGACGCTCAGCGTCGAGACGGTCGCCTCGATGTCGGCGACGCTCGGGCGAGCGGGAATCAGGCAGAGGTCGGAATGGCGGATCGCGGCGGTGGTCGCGGCGCTGAGGCCGGCCGCGGTGTCGACGACCGCGAGCTGGAGGCCGCTGTCGGCCAGCATCTTCAGGCGTGGCGCGATGTCGGCAGCGTGATAGATCGGCTCGACGACGAGATCGTCAGCGTGGCGGCGACGCTGCCAGTTGGACAGGGTACCCTGCGGGTCGGTTTCGATCAGGCGGACGGTGAAGCCGGCCTGCTTGGCCGCCAGCGCGAGGCCGATGGCAAGCGTGCTCTTGCCGCTGCCACCCTTTTGGGTGGCCAGTACGATCGTGTGCATGGAAAGTTGAATCCTTTGGAATGCTTGGGTCTGTGGGGTAACGCCACGCGAACGTGCATCGCTTCTCGATGCTGAGCTCTACTCGCTCAGGACGTGCCCTGCCCGATCCAAAGGGGACCGCGGATGTCCGAATCAACGCTAACGATGATGGCAGAATCGGGAATGCCAGCTAATCCGTACCAATACTGGACCCGTAGTCGCGCGTATGATGTGCTTGCCGCCGCGAATAAAAGGGGCAGGCGACATGGGCGGAAACTGGCGCGACCGGACGGCAACGATCTTTGAATGCGAGAAGATGCCGGCGGTCTCGAGCCGCGGCATGGTGGTCAGCAACCATCCGCTGGCCTCAAGCGCCGGCGCCGAGATGCTGGCCGCGGGCGGCAACGCCATCGACGCCGCGATCGCGACCCTGTTCACGCTGACCGTGGTCGAGCCGATGATGGTCGGTATCATCGGCGGCGGCATGGCGCATATACGTCTGGCCGATGGCAGCCACCGTTTCATCGACGGGCAGAGCACCGTGCCTGCGGCCGTGCGCGACACCACCTACACCTCCAGGCCGGGCGCGGCGCACGACGTGTTCGATACCGTCGGCAACGAGAACCTCAACGGCCCGAAGGCGGTTGCCACGCCGGGCTCGCTGAAAGCCTGGTGCGAGACGCTGCGGCGGTTCGGCACCATGAGCCTCGCGGACGTCATGCAGCCCGCGATCAAGCATGCCGCGCGCGGCTATGCGGCGACGCCGTACTTGCACGAATGCATCAGCGAGAGCGCCGCCGAGATGCGCAAGGACAAGCCGATTGCGGCGGTCTATTTGCCTGATGGCGAACCGCTCAAGGTCGGCGAACGCGTGGTGCAGGCCGAATATGCCGAGACGCTCCGCACCATCGCCGACCACGGCCAGAAGGCCCTCTACGAGGGGCCGCTCGGTGACATCCTCGTCGACTACATGGAGAAGACCGGCGGCTTCATCCGCCGCAACGATCTCACCGGCTACAAGACCGTCGAACGGCAACCGATCCGCGCCGACTATCGCGGCTGGACCATCCTTGGCCCGCCGCCGCCCGCGGCCTCCGGCGTGCACATCGCGCAGATGCTGAACATTCTCGAGGCCTATGACATCGGAGACCTCGGTTTCGGCACGCCGGAGACGATCCACTATCTCGCCGAAGTCCTGAAGATCGCCTTCGCCGATCGCGCCGCGGCCAGCGGCGATCCGGCCTATGTCGGCGTTCCCGTGGAGCGGCTGACGTCGAAGGCCTATGCCGAGGAACGCCGCCGCGCCATCGATCCGGCGCGGGCGCAGGCCTGGGGCGCCGGCGTCTCGCAGCTCGAAGGCGCGCACACCACGCACATGACCGCGGCGGACGCGTTCGGCAACGTGGTCGCGACCACGCAGACCATCAACAATCTCTTTGGCGCCAAGATCATGATCCCGGGCCTGGGCGCCATCGCCAACAACTACATGAACCTGTTCGATCCGCGCCCCGGCCACGCGCTGTCGCTGGCGCCGGGCAAGCGCGTCACCACCTCGATGTCGCCGATGATGGCGCTGCGCGGCGGCAAGCTCCGCTATGCGCTCGGCCTGCCCGGGGGAAAGCGCATCTTCCCCAGCGCGATGCAGGCGCTGGTCAATCTGATCGACCACGGCATGAGCCTGCAGGAAGCGGTCGAGGCGCCGCGTATCTGGACCGAAGGCAACGCGCTCGAAGTCGAGCAGAAGGTGCCGGAGGCCGTGCGCGCGAAGCTGGCGGGCCTCGGCCACAAGGTGCAGCCCGTCGCGACGGTGGCGGGCGGCATGAACGGCATTGCCTTCCACGACGACGGCACCATGACCGGCGCCGCCTGCTGGCGCGCGGACGGCACGCCGGTGGGAATTTCGGGCGGGCTTGCGAAGGCCGGGATTCGATTTAGGCTCGCCTGATCTCGTGCCCCGGACGCAGCGCAGCGCGAAGCGGTGCGCTGCAGAGCCGGGGCCCAGAATCTGTGTGCATCGAATTTGAAGAGACATGGGTTCCGGCTCCGCGCAGCAACGCTGGCGCATTGCAGCGCGTCCGGGACACGAGACTTACTTCCGCACGCAGATCACGCGGACGACGGCCGCCTTCGCATCCGTCGACGTGCCATTCGCGGTGACGGCATTCGCCTTCAGGAAATCACGCACCGTTTCCGCAGACACCATCACCGCTTGCGACGCCGGCACCGACGTCGCGGGCCCCGCGACCATCGCCGGCTTCAACAGCGCGACACCGGCGAACTTGCCGTCGCCGTCGATGGCCGGGCTGCCGGAGAAGCCGACCGCCGGCGGAGGGGATAGTGCAGAGTCGCTGCTGGTGACCGGCGCCAGCGCGCCCTTGAGGTTCGACACGCCCGCGGCTCCGCCCTGGCTCTGCGGATCGGCGATGCCGACGACATCGACGCTCGTCTTCGCCGCGCCGCCGGTGAGGCTGAGCGGCTTCAGGCCGCGCGCGCCATAGATGTGCAGGAGCGCGAGATCGTGCTCCTTGTCCTCGGCGAGACGGTCGGCGCTGCCATAGCCGGCAATGGTGATCGCGAGACAGCTATCGGTGACGAGGCGGTCCGTGACAATCGCACCATCGTCGCTGACGACGATGCCGGTGCCGTATTCGACGGTCTTGCGCGGCGGCGGCGCGGCCTGCGGTCCCGTCGGAAACGCATTGAACGCACTCGACATCGCGATCACGACCGGCTCGACGGTGTTCTCGGTCGCCTGGTCGTAGAGGATCGTCATGGTGCGGACTTCGTCGCCCTTAAAGGTGCCTCGCACGTAGAATTTCTTGAGGCCCTGCAACCCCGACAACACGAAGAAGTCGGGCTTCACCACGGTGTAGTCGACCTTGCGCCCGGACGGTTCCTTCTCCAGCTCGGCGAGTTTCGCCGTGGTCGGGTTGGCTTCCTTGCGGCGGCTCAGCAGCACCTGCACCGTGCCGGTCGGCGAAGTCCATTTCGAGCCGTTGGCATCGGTCGCCTGCTGCGGCACCAATTTGCCGGGGATGCCGAGCCGGGCGCCGCTGGTCGGCTCCATCACGATCTTCCAGCCGACGCTCTCCTGCTTGCGCCGCGCGGTCTCGGCGAGCGCGGCGCGCTCCTGCGGATTGAACACGCCGGTCGGCTTGCCACCCTTGGCCTTCTGATACTCCTTGATCGCCTCGACCATGCGCGCGCTGACGTCGCCGGTGATGGCGCCGTTATATTGGCCGACCCAGGCGAGGTCGGACTGGAGCGACAGCCGTTCCGCCTGCGCCATCGCATCAGCCGTCGCCGACGGCGTCTGCAGTGCGGGAGGCCGGATCGGCACGGTCTGGACCGGCTTCGGCTTGGTGCCGGGGACCTCTGGCGTCGTCATCTGGGCGCTCGCGCCTGTGGCAGCCGCAAACATCAGTGTTGCCGCAAGCATCGATCTCATGACAAATCCAGCCAGCCCATTGAACGTGCTACCATTGAAGCACATCTCGTTGGTCGCGAACAATGTTGGGGTGGTTCAGGCCAAGAGCCGAGCCACGCACCGAGGCCCTCATCCTGAGGAGCGGCCGAAGGCCGCGTCTCGAAGGATGGCCGAAGGCGAGATCGGGGCCTTCATGGTTCGAGACGCGCGTTCCGCGCTCCTCACCATGAGGGTTTGAGAGAACGAAGGACGACGATGCTGAGCCCGGACGAACTTGAACGCTATGCCCGGCATATCGTGCTGCGCGACGTCGGCGGGCCGGGCCAGGCTGCGCTGAAGCGGGCCTCCGTGCTGGTGATCGGCGCCGGCGGGCTCGGCGCGCCCGCGCTGATGTATCTGGCGGCCGCCGGCGTCGGCACGCTCGGCGTGGTCGATGACGACGTGGTCTCGCTGTCAAACCTCCAGCGCCAGGTGATCCATACGACGCCCGATATCGGCCGGCACAAGGTCGAGAGCGCGGCCGAGCGGATCTCCGCGCTCAATCCGCATGTCCGCTTCGTCGGCCATGCCACCTGGCTCAATGCCGACAATGCGCTGAGCATGATCGGAGACTACGATCTCGTGCTCGACGGCTCCGACAATTTCTCGACGCGTTATCTGGTCTCGGATGCCTGCTTCTTCGCGAAGCGGCCGCTGATCACGGCGGCGCTCGGCACCTTCGACGGCTCGCTCACCACCATCCGCGCGCACGAGAAGAACGAGCAGGGCGTGTTCAATCCGACCTATCGCTGCCTGTTTCCGGAGGCGCCGCCGCCCGGCACGGTGCCGGCCTGCGCCGAGGCCGGCGTCATGGGCGCGCTTGCTGGCGTGATGGGCTCGATGATGGCGCTGGAGGCGATCCGCGAGATCGTCGGCTTCGGCGACGGCCTCGTCGGCCGCCTCCTGATGATCGACGCGCGCGCGATGCGCTTCGAGACGCTGCGCTACGCGCGCGATCCGGCCAATCCGCTCAACGGCGATGGGCCTGTCGTCACCGATCTCAGCGCCCATCGCACCTGATCGCTGCCGCTACCGCGTCGCCGGCTTCTCGCTGTCGAGATGCGCCATCTGCTCGGCCGCGTAGCGCGTGCCGGAAGCGACGTCGGGCGGGAATGCTTTTGCAAGCGCCGCAAGATGCGCCGGCGTCAGCGTTACCTTCGCCGCACCGAGCGCTTCGGTGAGACGGTTGCGGGTGCGTGCGCCGACCAGCGGCACGATCTCCTTGCCTTGAGCCGCCACCCAGGCGATTGCGACCTGCGCCGGCGTTGCGCAGATCTCCGTGGCGATGGCGCGGAGCTGCTCCACCAGTGCGAGATTGGCGTCGAGATTTGCACCCTGGAAGCGCGGCGTCATCAGCCGGTAATCCCTGCCGGTCTTGCCGGAGTCCTTCGACCAATGGCCGCTGATCAGGCCGCGCGCCAGCACGCCGTAAGCCGTGATGCCGATGCCGAGCTCGCGGCAGGTCCTGAGGATGTCGCGTTCGATGCCGCGCTCGATCAGCGAATATTCGATCTGGAGATCGGCGATCGGATGCACGGCGTGCGCGCGGCGGATGGTGTCGGAGCCCACCTCGGACAGGCCGATATGCCTGATGTAGCCGGCCTTCACGAGATCGGCGAGACCGCCGATGGTCTCTTCGATCGGGATGTTGGGATCGAGACGCGCCGGGCGATAGACGTCGATGTAGTCGGTGCCGAGACGTTGCAGCGAATAGGCCAGGAAGTTTTTCGTTGCGGCCGGCCTTGTGTCCATCCCGGCGAACTCGCCGGCGGGCCCGCGCAGTGCGCCGAACTTCACGCTGATCTGCACTTTTTCGCGCGACACATCCTTCAGGGCCTCGCGCACCAGCATTTCATTGTGGCCCATGGCGTAGAAATCACCTGTGTCCAGCAGCGTGATGCCGGCATCGAGCGCCGCATGGACCGTGGCGATGCTTTCGCCGCGGTCGGCGGGGCCATAGACCTCCGACATGCCCATGCAGCCGAGACCAAGGGCGGAGACGGTCGGACCGGTTGAACCGAGTTTGCGCTGTTCCATGATGGCTCTCCTCGAGAAGGCGGCAGGCTGATTGCGCCGCGTGACGAGGTCAGATATGCGCCTGACCGATTAGGCCGATAAGCTGGACAATCAAGAATAGCTTGTTCACATTAGAGGACAATGGCCGAGCCCGATCTGCGTGATCTCGACGTCTTCGTGGCGGTTGCCCGCACCCGCAATTTCCGGCGTGCGGCGGTCGAAATTCGCGTGTCGGTGTCGAGCCTTAGCCAGCGGCTGCGGGATCTGGAGGAGCGCCTCGGCGTCCGCCTGATGAACCGCACCACCCGCAGCGTCGCGCTGACCGAGGCGGGCGAGCTGCTGCTGTCCCGCATCGCTCCGGCGCTGCGCGATGTCGGCGATGCCCTGGATCAGGTCCGCGGCATGCGCGAGGTGGCCTCGGGCCGCCTGCGCATCAACGCGCCGCCGCCCGCGGTGGACCTCGTGCTGGCGCCGATGGTCGGGCCGTTCCTCGCGACCTACCCGCAGGTCGACCTCGACATCGTTTCCGAAAGCGGCTTCGTCGACATCGTCAGCGCGGGCTACGATGCCGGCGTGCGTTATGGCGAGCACCTCGCGCAGGCGATCCCGCTGAGCGGTCCGCAGAGCTATGTCGTCGTCGCATCGCCTGCGTACATCGCGCGCCGCGGCACGCCGAAGCATCCGAAGGATCTGCTCGACCATGACTGCATCCGCGCCCGGTACTCGAGCGGCGTCATGCATGATCTGGAGTTCGAGAAGGCTGGCCAGATCGTGAAGGTCGATCCGCCCGCAAAGCTGATCTCGACCAACATGGGCCTTGCCATGCGCGCTGCGCTCGACGGCGCCGGCATCTGGGCGACGCTCGATGGCTACGTCCATGACGCCGTGACATCCGGCGCGCTGGTCAGCCTGATGGAAGATTGGTGCGAACCGTTTCCGGGCCCGTTCCTGTACTATCCGAGCCGGCGCCAGACGCCGCCCGCGCTACGCGCTTTCATCGATTTCGCCGCGGATTGGCGCAAGCGCGAAACGCGCGGCAAATAGACCTCAGAGCATGCTCGGCAGCACGCGATCCGGCGGCTTGTGCGCGTCGAGGAAGGTGCGGATGTTGATGATCACCTTCTCGCCCATCTCGACGCGGCCCTCGATCGTGGCCGAGCCCATATGCGGCAGCAGCGTCACCTTGCCGGCCTTGGCGAGCCGCACCAGCTTTGGATTGACCGCGGGCTCGTGCTCATAGACGTCGAGGCCGGCGCCGCCGATCTCGCCGCCCTCGATCAGCTTGATCAGCGTGTCCTCGTCGGTCACCTCGCCGCGCGCGGTGTTGACAATGTAGGCGTCCTTGCGGATCAGCTTCAGCCGCCGTGCCGACAGCAGATGATAGGTCGCCGGCGTGTGCGGACAGTTCACCGAGATGATGTCCATCCGCGCCAGCATCTGGTCAAGGCTTTCCCAATAGGTCGCCCCTAACTCTTCAGCGATCTTCGGCGCCACGGGACGGCGATTGTGGTAGTGGATCTGGAGGCCGAAGGCGCGGGCGCGGCGCGCGACCGCCTGGCCGATGCGGCCCATGCCGATGATGCCGAGGCGCTTGCCGCCGATGCGGTGGCCGAGCATCCAGGTCGGCGACCAGCCGGGCCAGGGCTTTCCTTCGGTCAGGATCGAGGCGCCTTCGATCATCCGGCGCGGCACGGCCAGGATCAGCGCCATGGTCATGTCGGCGGTGTCTTCGGTCAGGACTTTCGGCGTGTTGGTGACGGTGATGCCGCGGGCATGCGCGGCCTCGACATCGATATTGTCGACGCCGTTGCCGAAATTGGCGATCAGGCGGAGCTTGCAGTCGGGCTGGTTAACGATGTCGGCAGTGATGTGGTCGGTGACGGTCGGAACCAGCACGTCGGCGGTGCGCGCGGCCTCAGCGATCTGCTCGGCCGACATCGGCGTGTCCTCGAGATTGATCCGCGCGTCGAACAGCTCGCGCATCCGGGTCTCGATCGAGTCCGGCAGCTTGCGCGTCACCACCACGAGGGGCTTTTTCTTCACCGACATGTCATGCCCTCATGAGGCGCCGCAAGCCGCCTTTGTCGCCAAAGGCCGGCCGTTGAGGCCTCATTAACCCGGTTGTTCGACACTGCCTTTGCCGTGTCGTCCCCGGCGCTTCCTTCAAGCTCTCCCGATTTTTCCGACCGGAAAATCGGGGCAAACTGGTTGTTCAGATGTCCGTCCTCTCTAGCAGAAGGCCGGGCCAAGACAAGAACCACGGGTTAAGGCTTCGGGAACACGGGCGAGGGGCTTGCGCGGCAGGTTCTGAATTTGGGGTGAGGGCCCGGCGTGGCGGGGCCCTCGACAGGAGACGGGTTGATGGCGTTGGGGCGTTTTTGTTTGGTGATGGCGCTCGTTTGCACCTGGTTGAGCGCCTCGGTCAGCCCCTCCCATTCGGCGAAGGATAGCACCCCCCAGACCGCGAGCGGCCTGCCGGTGCCGCGTTATGTCAGCCTCAAATCGGATCACGTGAACGTCCGCGCCGGCCCGACCAAGGACAATGACGTCGCCTGGGTCTACACCCGCGCCGGGCTGCCGGTCGAAATCACCGCCGAGTTCGAGAACTGGCGCCGGGTGCGCGATTCCGAAGGCGCCGAGGGCTGGGTCTATCACTCGCTGCTGTCGGGCCGCCGCACCGCGGTCGTCACCATGAAGCACAAGGACGAGCTCGCGCCGATCTACGATCGGGCCGATCCCGACAGCGCGGTTGCGGCCAAGCTCCAGGCCGGCGTCGTCACGCAGGTCAAGAAGTGCACTGCAAACTGGTGCCGCGTCACCGGCAACGGCTTTGACGGCTGGATCCAGCAGGAGCGTCTCTGGGGCGTCTATTCGGACGAGCAGGTTAATTGACGCCGCAGGCGTCAACCCGGGTTGGCGTAAAGCGCCAGACCCGGGATCTCGAGATTCCCCGATGCGCAATTGTGCATCTGAGGTCTGGTCCTTCGGACCATCCCGGAATGACAGCGCAAAAACGAGAATGGCCGGGACAAGCCCGGCCATGATGACAAATTCAGCAGCTTTGGATCGATCTCAGCGCTTCTTGCGCAGGCGCACGACCATGTCGATGCGCGCGATCTCGTAACCCTCGGGCACCTCCGGCATCTTGGACAGTGCCAGATGCGGATCCTCGATATCGACCAGCTCGTGGCTGTTCTCGAGGTAATAATGGTGGTGGGTGGTGACGTTGGTGTCGAAATAGGTCTTGGTGCCGTCGACGCTGACCTGGCGCAGCAGGCCGGCATCGGTCAGCTGGTTCAGCGTGTTGTAGACGGTCGCGAGCGACACCGGCACCTTGGCCAGCGTCGCCTCCTCATAGAGCATTTCAGCCGTAAGGTGGCGAGCACCCTTGCCGAACAGGAGCCAGCCGAGCGCCATGCGCTGGCGCGTCGGACGAAGCCCCGCGGACTGGAGCATTTCGTTGACGTCATGCCACGGGCACCCGGTCAAGGCCGGCTGGCGGCCGGACAGGAGGGCGGCGGTATGGACGTCGTCGTCGTGATGGGGCGCGGGATTCTCGCTCATTTCCAGATTTCGGGCACGCGTGGACACTGCATCTATATGCAATATATGGACAGATAGATGCAGATGCAAGTTTCTCGCAACTAGAGAGTTTCTAATGAGAAGTGGAACCGGGCGAGCAGGTGGTCACTTTACCTTCATGAGATCGCTTTGCCACCCGAAATGCCTGTGTTAGAGAGCCCGCGGTTCCGCTTGGCCGATTATGGCGCAGCCGGGCATTGAGGCCCGGCCCGCAGTCCATCCTGGCTCGTGGCAGTCGCGCCTGATGACGGGAATTGGCGCGGCTTTCCGAACGAAACGGGGCCCATTTTCGCCAGAAACGCCGCTCAATCGGGATTTGAACAGAGGCTTCCGCATGCTGAACAGGCGCAACGGCTACGAATATGAAGATTTGCTGGCATGTGCCCGCGGCGAGATGTTCGGCCCGGGCAATGCCCAACTGCCGCTCCCGCCGATGCTCATGTTCGACCGCGTCACGGAAATCAATGACAATGGCGGGGAGTTCGGCAAGGGAATGGTGCGCGCCGAGCTCGACGTGAAGCCCGACCTCTGGTTCTTCGGCTGCCACTTCAAGAACGATTCCGTCATGCCCGGCTGCCTCGGTCTCGATGCGCTGTGGCAGATGGTCGGCTTTTTTCTGGGCTGGAGCGGTGGAGAGGGGCGCGGCCGCGCGCTTGGCCTGAACGAGCTGAAGTTCAGCGGTCAGGTGCTGCCCGAGGCCCGCAAGGTTGTGTACAACATCGACATCAAGCGCGTGATGCGCTCAAAGCTGGTGCTCGGCATCGCCGACGGATGGCTTTCGGTCGATGACCAGATTATCTATCGCGCGAAGGATCTGAAGGTCGGCCTGTTCAAGCAGGGCACGATCCTGGGCTGAGCGCATCACCAAGAAAGACAATGATTTAGGCGAGGCTGTCATGAGGCGGGTTGTGGTCACCGGGATGGGTATCGTCTCGTCGATCGGAAACAACACCCAGGAAGTGCTTGCGAGCCTTCACGAGGCGAAGTCGGGCATTACGCGGGCTGAGAAATATGCCGAGCTCGGCTTCCGTTCGCAGGTGCAAGGTGCGCCGACGATTGATCCTGCGACGGTCGTCGACCGGCGTGCGATGCGCTTCCTCGGCCAGGGCGCAGGGTGGAATCACATCGCGATGGAGCAGGCGATCCAGGACTCCGGTCTTGGGCCTGACGAAGTCTCCAACATCCGCACCGGCATCATCATGGGTTCCGGCGGCCCGTCAGCCCGCACCATCGTCGAATCCGCCGACATCACCCGCACCAAGGGACCGAAGCGCGTCGGACCGTTTGCCGTGCCGAAGGCGATGTCGTCCACGGCTTCCGCGACGCTCGCGACCTGGTTCAAGATCAAGGGCGTGAACTATTCGATCTCCTCGGCCTGCGCGACGTCGAACCATTGCGTCGGCAATGCCTATGAGACGATCCAGATCGGCAAGCAGGACGTCATCTTCGCCGGCGGCTGCGAGGAACTGGACTGGTCGCTTTCGGTGCTGTTCGACGCCATGGGCGCGATGTCCTCGAAATACAACGACACGCCCGCCACCGCCTCGCGTCCCTATGACGTCAACCGCGACGGCTTCGTGATCGCCGGCGGCGCCGGCGTGCTGGTGCTGGAAGAGCTCGAACACGCCAAAGCGCGGGGCGCGCGCATTTACGGCGAGATCGTCGGCTACGGCGCGACGTCGGACGGCTACGACATGGTCGCGCCTTCCGGTGAGGGCGCCGAGCGCTGCATGCGCATGGCGATGTCGACAGTGAAGACCAAGGTCGATTACATCAATCCGCACGCGACCTCGACGCCAGCAGGCGATCCGCCGGAGATCGACGCGCTGCGTCGCGTGTTCGGTGCCGGCGAGAAGTGCCCGCCGATCTCGGCGACCAAGGCGCTGACCGGCCATTCGCTCGGGGCGACCGGCGTGCAGGAGGCGATCTACTCGCTGCTCATGATGAACAACGGCTTCATCTGCGAGAGCGCTCACATCCAGGAGCTCGATCCCGTGTTTGCCGACATGCCGATCGTGCGCAAGCGCATCGACAACGTCAAGATCGGCACCGTGCTGTCGAACTCCTTCGGCTTCGGCGGCACCAACGCCACGCTGGTGTTCAGCCGGCTGGATGTGTGACGTCATTGCGGACGCACTGGTAGTTTTTTCGTCATGGCCGGGCTCGTCCCGGCCATCCACGTCTTTGCTACCGGTTGCGGAAGAACGTGGATGCCCGGGACAAGCCCGGGCATGACGGAGAGCGGAGAGTAATTGCGAGATGGAAGGACTGATGAACGGCAAGCGCGGTCTGATCATGGGCATCGCCAATGATCATTCGATCGCCTGGGGCATGGCGAAGGCGCTGCATGCCCACGGTGCCGAGCTTGCTTTCACCTTCCAGGGCGAGGCGCTGGGCAAGCGCGTCAAGCCGTTGGCGGAGCAGCTCGGCGTTGAATTGGTGCTGCCTTGCGACGTCGAGGACATCGCCAGCGTCGATGCGACCTTCGCCGTGCTGCGCGAGAAATGGGGCAAGCTCGATTTCGTCATCCACGCCATCGGCTTTGCCGACAAGAACGAGCTGAAGGGCCGCTACGCCGACACCAGCCGCGAGAATTTTTCGCGCACCATGGTGATCTCCTGCTTCTCGTTCACGGAGGTCGCAAAGCGTGCCGCCGAGCTGATGACGGAGGGCGGCAGCATGATCACGCTGACCTTCGGCGCCTCGGAGCGCGCGATGCCGAACTACAACGTGATGGGCGTGGCCAAGGCGGCGCTGGAGGCCTCCGTGCGCTACCTCGCCTCCGATTTCGGACCGCGTGGCATCCGCGTCAACGCCATCTCCGCAGGTCCGATCCGTACGCTCGCCGGCTCGGGCATCGGCGAGGCGCGCGCGATGTTCGGCTTCATGCAAAAACATTCGCCGCTCCGCCGCGGCGTCACGCTCGACGAGCTCGGCGGCTCAGCGCTGTATCTGTTGTCGGATCTCTCCGGCGGCGTGACCGGCGAGATCCACTATGTCGATTCCGGCTACAACATCGTCCTGATGCCGAGGCCGGACGATTTGAAGACGGAATAGCTTCGTAGCCCGGATGGAGTGCAGCGCAATTCGGGGCGATCGCATCAGCGGATGAACCTGTCCCGGATTTCGCTTCGCTCCATCCGGGCTACAAGAGCAACTTGGCGCAGCTGCGCGAACAGCGTCGTAGGGTGGTCAAAGAGGCGCCCTTCGCGCGCCGAGGCCGCGACCTTGCCCCACACCCCCACGATCATGGGGCAGCCTCCCCAATGGAATAATGGTTGCTCCGCCCGGTGGCGCCGCAGGGTCATATCCTGCGGTTCGGGAGGAACGATCTTGCCGATGGTGCATGCGATGTGTCGCGCGGCTGCGCTGGTGTCCGTTGCCGGCGCCACGCTGCTCTGCGGCGGCTCGCAGGCCCGCGCCCAGTCGGCGATCTGGGATTCGACCCTTTCCAACACGCATTGGTACGTGCCAACGGCGCAGCTCTTGGCTTATGCCGCGCCGAAGACCGGCTTTTCAAGTCCGATCCCGATCGGCGACCAGACGCTGTGGTCGCTGGCGGCCGCGACCAACGGCGCCTTCACCGGAACGAGCGTTGCGCAGCTCAAGCTTGGTCCGGCGCTGCTGACCGATACTTCGACCATCCAGGGGTTTGTCACGACCGCGGGCCAGATCACGACGCTGTTCACGCCGACCGCGGGCGGCGCAGTGACGGTTGGGCTCGGCCACATGCGAACCGTCAACGGCGTGACCGGCATGGAAATGCAGATGATCACGGGCGACAGCCTGCTCGTGACGCATTGGGCCTACATGCTGCCCTACGATCCCGCGACTTTCACGCCGCCGGCGTCGCAAGCCGTTCCCGCAAACTCCGTTCCGCAATGGGCGTGGACATCGGGCACACCATGGCGGATCGTCAGCCCCACGCTATTTGGCACCTCTGCTCCCGGTCGCTTCGTCATCACGAACTACCAGAACGGATATTTTTGGGGTGCCGGCATTGCGCCCGCGGGAAGCAGTGCCGCCAACTTCACGCTGCTGGGGTCGGTGACACCAGAGGGCAATGTCCTCTTCAACACGCTCTCGAAGGGCACGCTCGCCAGCCTCTATGGTGCCGCGAGCGGCGATGCATCGGGTGCGCAGATGCTCGTCAGCACCTACGACCTCTCGGGCAACCTGACCGGTGGCGTCGCCTATCTCTCTTTGGTGCGGCCCTACGCCGAAACCTTGCAAGCCCAGAACAGCCGCGCAGGGCTCGGTGCGGCCGATATGCTCTACCGCTTGTCTGCGACGTGGCTCGGGTGGAGCGGCAGCATGGCGACGGGCTTCACCGCGCTCGACAATCTCAACGGTCCGGGTCTCGTCAACGCCGTCAACCAGACCTTGCCCGTTCTCAGCGGCGCGGCATCGCAGGCGACCTATGCCACGCAGCGCGCGTTCCAGCAGACGATGACGGGGCGGCTCGACGATGTTCTCGGGTTGAATACGGGCGTGGCGCCTGAGCGGAATTTTTGGATGAAGCCGCTCGGCGGCAGTGTCCGGCAGGGAGCTGTCGATGGCGTCGCCGGCTACAACGCCTCGGGTGGTGGCATCGCCGCCGGCGTGGACACGACGATCGCCCCGCGCGCAATGCTTGGCGGCGTGTTCGCTTATTCGCATCAGACCATCACCGGAAGCGAAGTCGCGGTTCCGAACCGGCTCGCGATCGATTCATATCAAGCAGGGTTTTATGGCGCCTATGCGCTCGGAAACGGCTTCCAGATCGATGGCCAGCTCGACGGTGCGCTCAATGACAATGGCGAGAGCCGCTCGCTCAGCTTCATCAACAGCACGGCCGGTGCCGGCTATCGCTCCTACAGCGGTCATGCGGGTGCCGGCGCTCGCAGGCTGATCCCGATCGAGCCGGGACTTGCGATCGCGCCCTCGCTGCGGTTGGACTATGGGCTGGTTCGCTCGCCCGCCTATCAGGAAGGCGGTGCCGACGGCTTCAGCCTCAATGTGGATTCGCAGACCTATCGCGAGTTGACGCTGACGGCGGGGCTGAAGAGCGCCTACCCCCGTGGGTCGGTCAAAATCCCCCGGGTATGGTCACTTGAAACTCCCCCACCTGATGATCGCCGTCAGCGCCGCTGAACAGCAGTAGCCGGTCAGGCAGGACGTTTAT